>NZ_JAMQJY010000001.1:1522571-1827085 GCF_023703085.1 Alkalicoccobacillus plakortidis
ATTGAATCAAAACCTGGTCCCAGATTCGCCGTGCTACCTGGAACCTTTATTTGAAAAGACACAGCATTCATTACTGAGTCACACCTTGTTTAAGATGGGCAAGGAAAGCTTCTTTTTCGTTTGGAAGTAATGTTGGTTTTACTTTTACACTTTCAATGGCGGTTGCTTGGATCCTTTAATCCATTTCCTGTTAGTACACAAACCACTTTTGATCCCTTTTTAATTTCACCAGAATCAATTTGCTTCTTTAAGCCTGCAAGAGAAGCAGCAGAAGCAGGTTCTGCAAATACGCCTTCTTTAGTTGCCAACGTCTGATATGCTTCAATAATTTCTTCATCTGTTACAAAGTCAATTTTACCATTCGATTCGTTGACGGCTGAAACAGCCTTATCCCAGCTGCCTGGATTCCCGATACGAATAGCTGTTGCGATTGTTTCTGGGTCTTCAATGACTTCATCACGAACAATTGCTGCTGCTCCCTCTGCTTCGAACCCTCTCATTTGAGGCAGACCGGTGCCTTTTGCTTCATGATATTCCTTGAAACCTTTCCAATAAGCGGTGATGTTCCCGGCATTACCAACCGGAATACACAAAACATCTGGCGCTTGTCCAAGTGCGTCGCATACTTCAAAAGCGGCTGTTTTTTGTCCTTCAATGCGGTATGGATTCACTGAATTAACAAGTGTAATGGGCTCAACTTCACTGATGGCACGTACGATGTCCAATGCGTGGTCAAAGTTCCCTTGAATTTCAAGGACCTCAGCACCATACATAACGGCTTGAGCTAGCTTACCAAGAGCTATTTTGCCTTCTGGAATAACAACAATACAACGAAGTCCTGCGCGTGCACCATAAGCTGCGGCGGCTGCAGACGTATTGCCAGTAGATGCGCAAATAATTGCTTTACTGCCTTCTTCTTTTGCTTTTGCCACTGCCATAACCATGCCTCGATCTTTAAAAGATCCTGTCGGGTTAGCACCCTCGTACTTTACGTGAATGTCTACTCCCCATTCTTTTGAAAGGCGTTCTAGTGGGACAAGTGGAGTATCACCTTCTGATAACGATAATGATGGTGTGTTCTCTGATACTGGTAAAAACTCCGCGTATTCTTTAATAAGACCTTTCCAAGCTACTCATGTTAATTTCCCCCTTCAACGCAATAACTGCTCTCTACTGACTCAACTACCTCAACATTTCCTAATCGTTCTAGCAAACCATCGAATGTCTTTTTACTTGTTTTATGAGTCACAACAATAATCTCTGCCAATTCTTCTCCTTCAACCGGCAACTGTAAAAGCTTTTCAAAACTTACGTCAAATTCAGCAAACAGTGCAGTAATAGCTGAAAACGTTCCTGTCTGATCGAGGACTCTAAGTCTGATAAAATATTGAGAGTCAATTTCATCTGCTGATTTTAGTTTCTTTTCATTCATTGGTGCAAGCACACTTTTTCCGTTAACACCAAGTCTCATGTTTTTCATAACCGTTACTAAGTCAGATACAACAGCGGTTGCTGTCGGAAGTGACCCTGCTCCAGGACCGTAAAACATCGTCTCCCCGACGGCCTCACCGTGAATATAAACAGCGTTATATTCATTGTGAACAGAAGATAAAGGATGCTCATTTGGTAATAAAGTCGGACGCACACTAACATCAATTTTGCCTTTTGTACGATCGGCAATCCCAATTAGCTTCATTGTGTAACCAAGTCTTTCAGCATATTGAAGATCGACATCTGAGACACTGCTAATTCCCTCAACAGACACATCTGCTAAACTAACTGGCGCAGAGAATCCAAGTGTTGCTAGAATCGCCATTTTTCTTGCCGCATCTAAACCTTCAACATCAGCAGTTGGATCACTCTCTGCAAAACCAAGCTCTTGAGCCTGTTTTAATACATCATCATAAGAGCTACCTTTTGTGCTCATCTTTGTTAGAATATAATTTGTTGTTCCATTCACGATGCCCATGATTTTTGTAATACGATCAGCTGATAATCCATCAGATAAACTGCGTAGAATAGGAATTCCACCTGCAACACTTGCTTCATAATACAAATCACAGTTGTATTCCACCGCCGTTTTTAACAGTTCAGCGCCGTGAATGGCCATTAAGTCTTTGTTGGCCGTGACAACATGTTTATGATTGGAAAGAGCCGTTAGTAACCACTCTTTTGTTTGTTCAACTCCACCGATCACTTCAACAATGACATCGATTTCTTCATCATTAAGCACTTCTTGTGGATCTTCGGTTAAGAGCGCATCTTGGAATGAATTCTCTCTAAGCTTTTGTTTGTTGCGCACAAGAACTTTTTTAATTTCAACTGGACAGCCTACTTGATGCTGTAACTCTTTTTGGTGGCGTGTAATAATAGACGCCACACCTGTTCCAACTGTTCCTAGTCCAAGAAGTCCTACTTTTACAGACTCTTCCACAACTCCCACTCCCATCTAATCTCTATAAAAATACAATTGTATATATATAAAGGACATTATAGACCTGATTCCAACTTAAAACAAGAACCTTCTGAAAGTTTAAGAAACGACGACTTAATCTAATGCAAAACAAAAACCGTTCCTATAAAAGAAGCGGTTTTGTCTACTTAGAGCCAATCTACTTTTGGAAATCCGGTTGGTGTATTAGGAAGATAACGTTCCTCTGCAAACCGGTGTAGAAATGTCTCATTTACTTTTTCTTGAGCAATAAGGTCCAAAAAGCTTTGGCCAAGTTTCTGCTGATCAATTGGAATCTGGCAGCGGTAATAATCCTCAATCGTTTCAAAATAATGAACAGGATATAATAATCTTGAAAACATTAACCGCCAACTAGCAGGTGTTATCGATTGATGTCTCTGATAGCCTTCGAAAAAATCTTGAGCATCTTTCCAATTCCGTTGACTGGATAGCTGATACCTGCGATTGCGTAACCATTCAGCTAGATCTCTTGCCGGATGATCATAGACAAATGCAGTTGGTGGCTTAATCATTGCTCCATTTGATGAAAGTGAGATCCATGCTTTGTCTGAAAAACGCCGATGACATAACGTTCCCGCTAGATATTCATTTCCTGTCCCGTCCAAATCTGTATCAACGACGTATTGAATGGCATTCTCTGATAAGCCCATAAAATATGGATACGTGGTTAAAAACGTTTCATCAACCACATTTCGTGGGCCTTGCATGTATAATTCTTCATACCAATTTTCAAGTTGCTCAAGCCTAGTCGTCCAAATGGTGCCCCACTGTCCAAACAATTCTTGTTGCCCCACTCTTGACTGAACCTGCCTACCAAATTGATGCCAGGACGCCAAATGCTCTCCAATACCTCTCCCATCAGTAGGCAATGGTTGCATTCTAAGCTGATTAGGCTGAGGTAACTGGCACAGATACATCTCCACCCCTTCAACTAAGCTAAAATTCGCTCCTTGAGCGGTTTGGATTAACTCAGGAACCGATGTATCACCAGCACTACGCAAGAATGAAACAAATGTAAGCATATCTGTTTCGTCAGACGCACTTTCATCTTTAGGGAAGAGGATGTATGCAATTCCTCCAGCTTCAAAACACTCATACCCATCAATTTTAAACCGTTTTTCACTGTAAAGTCGATAACTGTCATAAATGTTCCGCTCAAACATAGTTACCCTCCTCACATCCTGTTTCATTATAAATAGTCTATGACCCAGTCGCATAAAATGTGTACAGCAATCGTAGACTAAACAAAATCATTTGGATAAAAGGAGAGTCGATATGGAAGAAGTCAGCCCGCAAGACGCGCTTGAGGCAAAAGCAAGAGACTTGCTACTAAAAAGAGGCGTAACAATCGATCATATTGCTGAACTAGTTCATTTTCTGCAAAGTGCCTATCATCCACAACTTACACTTGATCTATGTAAGGAAAATATAGAAAGAGTGCTTTCAAAACGCGAAGTGCAGAATGCCATACTAACAGGCATTCAGCTAGACATCTTAACTGAGCAAAAGCTCCTTGAACAACCATTACAAGGGATCCTTGAACGAGATGAAGGTCTGTATGGCATTGATGAGATTATTGCTCTATCCATTGTTAATATATATGGATCAATTGGATTTACGAACTATGGCTATGTTGATAAATTAAAGCCCGGTATCTTAAAACAGTTGAACAACAAGATAGAAGGTGTCTGTCACACGTTTCTTGATGATATTGTTGGTGCCATTGCAGCCGCTGCATCAAGCAGACTTGCACATAGTCTGGAAGCCAAGTCCTTTACTCAGAAAACGCCCATTCAGCAAGAGAATGATGAGTAAACGTTGGTTTGACTTCAATGGATAGAAGGTCTTCTTCTGATGTTACACCTGAAAATACGAGCAATGTATCAAGACCCGCGTGAATGCCAGCTAAGATATCCGTTTGATAATTATCGCCAACCATAATGGTTTCATCTGGACTTGTTCCTAATACATCTAGTGCTTGATTAATAATGATGGCCTCTGGTTTACCTGCAAAGATAGGAAGGGTATTGGAGGCTGTGGCAATCGCTGCAACAATCGACCCGTTGCCCGGTACCAATCCTTCTTCACTTGGAATCGCATTATCTTTGTTAGTAGCAATAAATGTTGCTCCCTTTTGAATGAGAAGTGAGGCTTGTTTAATCTTTTGATAACTAACCTCTCGATCTAAACCTACTACGACATAGTCAACATCCTCTGTCGCCTCTATATGCCCAGCTTGAGATAGTGCCTCTCGTAAACCATTTTCTCCAACAATAAAAACACGAGCATTTGGTTTCTGTTCCGTAATGAATGCAGCTGTTGCCATACCAGATGTAAAAACATCCTCTTTTTCTGCCGGTATCAAAAAGTTCTGCAAGTGAGCAGCCACATCTTTTGGCGTTTTTGTTGAGTTGTTGGTCACAAATAAATAAGGAAGATCCCTCTTTTTCAGCTCTTTCACAAATTCTACTGCTTCAGGAATAGCTGTGTTTCCACGATACATTGTGCCATCTAAATCAAGTAAATACCCTTTATAGTTCATCCTTCATTTCCTTTCTCATATAAAAAGCCGCCCTCTAGGACGGCTTAATTAGCTGAAGTTGTTTGTTTCTTTATGGTATATACACAGTGTGCATCACCATTCTCTGCCATACAAGCCGTACGTTCTACCTCATTTGTATCAAGTAACTCCTTAAACAATCGCTTTTCACATGCACATGCAACTGGATACGACTTGGCTACGTGAGCAATTGGACAATTGTATTCAATAAATTCATACGAACCATCCTCTTTTTCAGTCCAATTCACCATATATCCTTGTTCATTTTGAATATCGGCTAATGCCTGTACACGTTCTCCCAGACTACCTGTTACAATTGATTGATACGACTGATGAAGGCGTTCGTGACGTTTGTTAAATAGCTGATTAATCGTATCAGCCCCATACATCATCCGTAAATCATCTAAAAAGCCTAATGATAAATGACTATAGTTTCGTGGGAAATTCTCATTTCCTTGTTCTGTTAAATAAAATTTATGAACTGGCCGTCCCATTGTTTGGCGAACCACACGGGACGTAATTAATTGCTCTTCTTCTAAACCACGCAAGTGACGTCTTACCGCCATTTCTGTAATATTGAGCTCTGCGGCAAGCTCTGCTGTAGTCAGCTCGTGCTTACGCTTTAACAGGGTTAAAACAGTTGAACGAGTTGACGTTGTTTGGTCTCTCATTCCGTCCACCACCTTACGTTTATTGTAAGCGACGGATGTTCTTTTTGTAAAACGACAACTCTTAGTCAGTTTTTGGCAAGAAAGCAGAAACTGGCCCTAGTTCGTTTTCTACATATAAACGGACCTTCGAAGGAAATGCCGTTAATGCTTGCCAATGTGTACATAACAAGTCGTACAAGTTGTCATGATCGATTGTGCCTGTTGTTTGAATGATTTCTTTTCTACATTGCACAATTTGTTTTAGTGACTCTCCATGTTCATTGCTAATGACTTTTTCATCGATTAATATATCAACAATGTCCGCATAACTGCCTGGATCACGCATGATGAATCCATCAATGATACTGTTCCCAACATCAATAATGGATTCGATTAATAAATAACAAACACGCTCTAAGGCTAATTCTTCAATTGCACGATTTCGTTTTTGTAACTGGTCAATGAGTGGAAAAAGTGATTCCATATAGTCCAAGGTTTCATCTATTTTTTTTCGATCAACAAAATACACGTGTATCATCCTTTCAACTAAAAACGCGCCAAAATAAATTCATACTCACTGGGCACCCTACGAACACAGGGGGTTCTTATGACAAAAAAACAAAATCAAGCCGAGTATCATGATTTTAAAAATGTTGAAGCTATGCATAACTATGTGATTCCAGAAGCTACTCCTGAAGGTCCGTATGGTTCGCCTTATGGAGAGAATTCACCTGTCGAAGGAAAAAGTACGGAGTGGAAGCCTGGACAGCGAACATACAGTGCCTTTAACTATGTAAATAAAGACTTACACCAGCACACTCCTAGGAAGTATCCTGGGCATCACCCTCCGCACGATTCAACCTCAGACTAAATTCACAAGTAAAATAGGGGGCTTATTTGCCCTCTTTTTGTTTGCTTTTGTTTCCTTTTTCAGTCCGCTTTTTCACTCGTTTGACGACAAAATAGGCGCAGCCAAAGTTACAGTATTCATATAAGTAATCAGGTAGCGTACTTATTTTTGAATCGTACGTTGATTTCTTATGTTTGTCTTCAAAGAAACCTCTGAGGCGCAATTGATTATAACCCCAGTCACCTACAATATAATCGTATTTATTTAAAATATCGCTGTATCGCGATTTGAAGGCTTCTTCGTCCCATCCTTCTTTTATATCCTCAACGACTTCAAACTGAAGTTCTTGAATTGTGACCAACGCGTACACCTCTCACGTTTCATTTTTTCCATTGTATCATACGCAGACATTGGCAGGAAATGTTCTCTCAAGTAAAAAAAGATAGCTAATGCGTACGTTCCACACACAAGCTATCCTGATTATTTGTTTACTTATTTTACAGCTGATTCATTTTGAACTTTTCTAGCTTCTTCATTAACTTGAGCCTGATTCACTTGCTCATCTGCATGGTAGGACGAACGAACCAAAGGACCTGCTTCACAATGGCTGAATCCTTTACTCATTGCAATTTCACGAAGCTCAGCAAATTCATCTGGATGATAATATTTTTGAACCTTTAGGTGTTTTTTTGTTGGTTGCAAGTACTGACCAATCGTCATGATGTTGACGTTATTTGCACGTAAGTCATCCATCGTTTCAATGATTTCTTCCTTGGTTTCACCTAGTCCAATCATCAAACTAGATTTAGTTGGAATATCCTCATGCATTTCCTTTGCACGACGGAGAAATTCAAGCGTGCGATCATACGTTGCACGGGCGCGAACTCTTGGTGATAAGCGACGTACCGTTTCAATATTATGGTTCATTATATTAGGTCGTGCATTCATTAATGTTTGTAGACTATTCTCATTTCCAAGCATGTCTGAAGGTAAGACTTCAATTGTGCAGAAAGGGTTTTTGCGACGAATAGCACGAACAGTTTCTGCAAATACCTCAGAACCGCCATCCTTAAGATCGTCTCTGGCAACAGCTGTAATGACGACATGTTTCAGTCCCATATCACTCACTGAATCTGCAACACGTTCCGGTTCTTGTAAGTCTAACTCTGTGGGAAGGCCTGTTTTGACTGCACAAAATCTGCAGGCCCTTGTACAAGTATCACCTAGTATCATAAATGTTGCTGTTTTCCTTACAGCCCAACACTCATGGATGTTAGGACACCGTGCTTCCTCACATACCGTATGTAGTTTTTTTTCACGCATCATTTTTTTCAGGCCTGTATAAGATTCATTGATATTAAGCTTAATTTTAAGCCACTCCGGCTTGCGAATATGCTCTTCTTTCTTTGCCAACCTACTCACCATCCTTACTATTCATATCTATTTTAGTATTCATTCTTTTCTTACTTTATCACGAACTAGTCTATTAAGCCAAACCACCTATTCAAAAAAATTCCCAATCTTTCACTGCAATATTTCTTATTGGAAAGCTCAAACTACAGACATTACCCTTGATTGAAAGGAGCAGCTCTAAATGAACCGCAACCGTCTTTTTTTTATCTGTATTACTGTTCTTATATGTGTACAAATGCTGCTTCCTCAAACAGGAGTAGCAGTAGAGCAAACCAATACAACTTATGAAGATCGGATGAACCTTTATAAAAAAACAGAAACACTTACAAATGTGCCTTGGCATTACCTTGCAGCTGTTGACACCTACGAACGAGGACTTAGAAAAGCGCTTCGTGACCGTGATGAAGAGCAAGGTCTAATCTCCATCTTTTACTCGCCATCACAATGGTCAGGTCCTCTAAATCCAGACCTAGGAGACACCAATCCGCTATCAATTAACGTTTTTGGAGGAGTGGGTCTGGATGGAGATGGAGATGGAATTGCTGATCGCTTTAATGATGCTGATATTCTATTTACATTTGCTCATTTTTTAGAGAAATACGGATTTAAAGAAGAAGATATGCGTATCGCGCTATGGGAATATTATAAGCGTGAACAATCGGTAAACATTGTTCAATCACACGCCAGGACCTACAAAGAATTAGGAAGACTAGACCTTCATGACCACAGCTTTGTGATGCCTTTACACGCCAACTATAGCTACCGAAGTACCTGGGGAGCAAAACGTGGCTTGGGGCGGCCGTCGTATACATGAAGGCACAGATCTATTTGCAGGTTATGGCGTACCGATTCAATCTACTTCTTACGGGACTGTTGAATTAATTGGGTGGAATAACTACGGTGGTTGGAGAGTCGGCATACGTGATTTAGATAACATCTATCATTATTATGCCCACCTTAGCGGCTTTGAAAAAGGATTAGAAAAAGGAGACGTCGTTAAGCCAGGACAAGTGGTTGGATACTGCGGAAGCTCTGGATACGGAAAACCAGGCACACAAGGTAAATTCCCTCCCCATCTGCATTATGGCATGTATCGTGACAACGGAGTGACCGAATGGTCCTTTGATCCGTACCCACTATTAAAAAGCTGGAGAGACAAGCTTATAAGAATAGGAAGAGGTAAGGATGGAGTATCCTCCTGGAAAACCACCACTCGAGAGTCAATCGCCACGTTCAGCTCTATGACAATCCTCTGCAAATTTTTTATAAAAAACAAACGACGAACGTTCCTCAATAAAGGAATGTTCGCCGCTTTGCTTTGTCTATTTACTTTTGTTCCCGTATGGGTGAGTTTACTTCATTTCAGCTTTTCTTCGTTTGGTTGCTTTTCTAGCATTAAGGATGCTGAATACTAATCCGCCCCAAATGATGGTTGTACTTAAAATAAGCATGATAATGGCACTAGTACTCATTAGTCATCGTTCCCTTCTTTTTGAATCTGTTCAATCGTCAGTTTATTTTTGCCTGTCTTCCACTTAATCGCAGTAATGATAAATCCAACAACAATTGCAAGTATCGCTACAGTCCAACCGAACATGATAAGGAAGCTAGTTGGATAGTCCTCATAATTTGTTGTTAGGTTTGTCACCAAGTTTTGTATAAGCATAACTCCCAATACAAGTGGTGTCACAATCGTAAGACAAAATGTCCACCATCCACCAATTTGAAAATCAGAAACGCTATTGGCGTGATCTTTTAATTCAGGTAACTTACGTAGGATCCATGCAACGACTATAACCGATATGAGACCTGATACAGCAATTCCAAAATTATTAATAAAATAATCGACTGTATCTAACACACGGATTCCGTTTTGAGTAGTATAGATTAAAGAAATAATCGCTGAGAGTCCTCCACCAAAAATAACTGCCTTTGTGCGACTCACATTAAACTTATCTTGAATTCCTGCTACATATGTTTCAACTATAGAAATTAATGAGGTTAACCCTGCAAGTACTAAGCATCCAAAAAACAGTACTCCAAAGAACTCATTAAAACCTGGAAATGTGCTAATGATTTGTGGAAATACTACAAAGGCAAGACCGATTCCTCCTGTTGCTACTTCATTAACCCCTACTCCATTTTGTACAGCCATAAAGCCAAGAACAGAGAAAACACCGATCCCTGCTAAAATTTCAAAGCCTGAGTTACTAAACCCTGCAATAAATGCATTATTATTTATATCCGCTTTTTTCGGTAAATAACTTGCATAAGTAATCATGATAGCAAATGCCACTGATAGACTAAAGAAAATATGTCCATATGCCGCAACCCAAACGGCTTGGCTCGCGAAGGCCTTCCCAATCTGGTTTAAAGAATGCATCTAATCCTGTCATCGCACCTTCAAGCGTCAATGCACGAATCACAATACACAAGAACATAATAACTAACGCTTGGAATAATAATTCGATTGGCAAGCTCAATTCCTCGTTTTACTCCTTTAAATAAAACACCAAGTGTGACAAGCCATACAAGGATAAGCGGTATTAATATACCTGGTACGATTGAGCCCATGTCATTGGCTGATGCTGTTGCATGTAAAAATGAATTAAAGAAAAAGCTGTCTGGGTCGTCCCCCCAAGCTTAAATTAAATGAAAAAATAGTATAGGATAATGCCCATGCAATAATTACAGAATAATATGTAGAAATAACAAATGCTATTGCAACCTGCCACCATCCCATTCCTTCAGCCTTCTTATTAAGTCTTGCATAGGTAAGTGGAGAGGATCCCCGGAACCGCTGACCGAGTGAGAATTCCATTATTAAAATAGGTATCCCTGCTGTTAATAAAGCAAACAAATACGGAATTAAAAAAGCGCCTCCTCCGTTTTCATATGCTACATAGGGAAATCTCCAAATATTCCCCAACCCTACTGCTGAGCCAATCGCTGCAAGGATAAAACCTGCCCTTGACCCCCACTGTTCTCTTTCTGCCATATTGTTCCAAACTCCCTTCAACTCGTTAAAAATTGCCAAACATTTAGTCAAAATGATCTGACAATTAAGATTGGACATAATTTATTAATATCAAGTGTTAACTGCCATCACAATGTCAACTATTTATTATAGGCATGCATCTTACAATTGTCAAAGTTAGTTATAACCAATTTTCATTTTAGAATTTAATGTTTAAGAACATAAAGTTAAGGGAACTTTAGTATGTTACCTAATTTTGTATACATTCAGTATCTAATATGAGAGAATGAAGTAACAGCTTCACGATGGGCTGAATCGATATCGAGGAGTGTGACCCCGTGTACAAAGTAACTCGTACTGTAAAAGGGGTAACAGAGACTCTGAAGGATTCAAACAGCCATTTGGATAAAACCTTTACAGATTCTGTTGCCGCAGAATTGTTGGCAAAGAAACTGAACGCAAACACATTGATGAACACTGAACATTGGACCGTACAGTCCGTTAGTTTGACTAGTCAATAAGTGGCTGCTTGTTGGTAACAAATTAATTGGAATTTCATAAAAAAAGGAGGCTGGAACAGAAATGTTTCAGCTATCAGATAAACCGAATCGATATGTTGATTACCTCACATATATTGATTCGGTTTTTTGTTCTTCAAAAATAAGTGATTGGACATATATAAAGCTGCAGCTGGATGTTGGTGATTCAAATTGTTTGTCATCTCACCGGTAGTAGCAGAGAGGTCTTGGTGTTTTGCGGTGTGTATTGGTGCTGTAGAGGTCTCTTGGTGTGATGTAAGAGGTTCTTACTATTGCTTCCCTTTCTCTTGCTAGTAAGGAGTGGCTCTTGGTTCCATTGCTTTTTTTCTTTGTGTAGCTGTTCTTTGCTTAGTAACAGATGGATTGCTCTTGATTTTTCATCAGGTTCTTTTGCTATGGCAGCTAGGATCTTGATGTATTGACTATCTAGCTTGGTTTGAGCATGTGTGTTTCTTGGTATTTCCCTCACCCCTGCTCCTATCTTTATTAAAATCCACCAACACGTAAAAAGATTAAAGACGAATGATCCTAATACAGGATCATTCGTCTTTATAGGGACTATTCAGCTCTTTAAGCTAGATGGTTTTCTGCGTTTTTTTAATAATCATAACGACTACAAACAGCGCAACAATAGAGATACATACAGCGGCAATGGTTCCAAGTAATGGAAGCAACATAAATCCAAGAGCTGCGACAACTGCTGCGAGGATTGCATATGGAAGCTGTGTCATCACGTGGTCGATGTGGTGACTTCCAGATCCTGCAGCTGATAGAATCGTTGTATCCGAAATAGGTGAAATGTGATCTCCAAAAATAGACCCCGCAAGCACGGCAGCAAGCATTGGTAATAACAGCGCACTATCAACAGTCGCACCCATATCTCCTGCAATCGGTAGAAGGATTGCAAATGTTCCCCAAGATGTTCCTGTTGAGATAGCTGATATGCCTGCGATGAGAAATAGCATAACAGGAAGTAAAAATGGCGGAATACCATCACTTACGAGTGAAGCTAGATAGGCTCCTGTTCCAAGATCTCCAATGATTGCACTAATTGTCCAAGCCAAAAGTAAAATCAACACAGCGGGCATCATGGATTTTGCCCCAAGCTATAGCAACCGTCCAAACGTCCTTTGCTTTGGGTTTCGTTAAGACTGTACAAAAAAGAGCTGTGAGTAGTCCAATTATTGCACCATAAAGTAACGAACGTGATATGTCTGTAAATTCAAGTATAGACAACATGCTAACAGCTTGCCCTTCATCCTGAGCTCCTGTAACTCCTGTAATCATCAAAAAGCTTACAGTAACAATAACAAGTGTTAAGATAGGCAAGATTAAATAGCTGATTCGTCCTTTTTGTTCTCCCGCTCCTGTCTCAGCAGAACCCTCTGGCTCTCCTTTTGACAAATCATAAAGAACGCCTTCTCGTACTGCTAGATCTTCATGCTTTTTCATTAAGCCAAAATCAAACTTGTATAACGCTACAATAAATACCAAGGATAAGGCTGTAATCGCATATAGATTCATTGGCACCATCATTAGAAACGCTTGAAAAGCACCGTATTCAGTAATTCCATTTTTATCTAAAATCCCTGCAATAATCGTAATAATATACGCTCCCAAGCTAGATAGCGGCACAATAACACAAATAGGAGCGGCCGTTGAGTCTACATAATAAGCAAGCTTAGCTCTAGAAATACGATGACGGTCTGTTACAGGACGACTAACGTTTCCGACGGTTAAGCTGTTAAAGTAGTCATCAATAAAGATAATGAAGCCAAGTACGATCGGCAATAACTGAGCACCCGTACGTGTTTTGATTCGTTTGACAGCCCATTCACCAAAAGCAGTGCTACCTCCTGAAAACGAGATAAAGGAAGCCACCATACCAAGTAGAATCAAAAAGAGTAGGATAAAGAATTCCCAGTCATTTATGGCAAAGCCACTTCCCGCAATAGCACTTGCTATGCCTCCAACTGTTACAGGCTCTGCAACTTCATAACTAAAAAATAACGAACTGATAATATGAAGCAGCTCGATGCCTGCCTTTGGAACGGAGAAATCATAAAGCATAAGCGCTCCAAGAATAATGCTTACTCCTAGAGACAATAAGACCTTTCTCGTTAAAATAACTAAAATAAGGGCTAGAAGTGGTGGAATAATTGAATAAATGTCCATGTATAAGATTCCTTTCTATTATCTTGATCAAAAAATAAGGGCCATCATGGATATCCCATGATGGCCCTCTGCACGCATAAGCAGCCTTACAATGATGATAGTCCTCCACAGCCGTCAAGCTGTGACAGTCCAGTACTTATTAAATACTGGCCCAATAGAACAGTTTTGCAGACTCGTTCTATTTCGGCAAATCTTCCTTTTTGTTTGTATCATCGCTGCCGCTCAACAAACTTACTCATAAGATTTGCGCCTCTACCCCATATGTAATGAGGCTTTTGCTATTTAATTTAAATCAACCTGTATACCTTATCATAAAGCTAATCGTCGTTCAATAGGGAAACAAGATAAATCTAATCTACTGATTCTTCTGGTTCTTCGACGTCTTCTGGTGTTACAACTGGAGCTGGCATAATTGCTCCACCACCACCCTCCATATAATAGTTTGGCACTGGCCCCGTAATGACTGAAAAGCCGACCGGCAGTGTTACACTAATTGTGTCCGTTGTAATGGCAAATGGAATAATGACCTCGACGTCAATATCGATATCAATATTTAAGGACACACGAGTACTATTAATATTGACTCGTTCTACTTTATCATTCATATTCACTTTTACGTGACTAATTGTTTGAAACCGAACTGGAATCGTTGGTCCAAGATCGGCTAATAGTGAGTTATTTAACGCACGACCAAGTGGAATCTCATAAAGGATCGCGCTATCACCCTCGACTACCTTCTCTCCCTCACGATTTAAGTGACCGGCCTTCAATTGGTCAAGTTGATCATGCACCTCAGACAGTGTTTCACCAAGAATTCGATTATACTCACCAGCATCAAAACTGAGCATGGTGACGTAGCCACTATCATCTTTATCAATGACTAACAATTCATCCATATTAATCGTTTGACCAAGCTTATTATTCAACGCCCCCTCAAGAGAGTGGGTCGCAATATTTTTAATCTCTATCTCAGCAATTTGCGTTAAGACAGGACGGATTTTCTGGTCTATCAGCCAGATCCCTTGGTAGGTCATGACAATAAAAATGAGTGTGGATAGCAGCAGGACATACCGAAATGGCAGTGGACCTTTTTGCTTTGTACGTCGTATGGGCCGTCTATTTATCATGCCAAAAACCCCCTCCACTATTATCTCTATGCAGCGAGAAGGGGGTTTTGACCTATTTCTTTAAACAACCTTAGACGCGATCATATACCTCGTATTGATGCTTGTGTTTATTTTTCTCGTCAACAACACCTTCACGGCTTGAAACGAGCTTCCATTCTTCTTCTGGCACTTCAGGGAAAAACGTATCCCCATGAAACACACCTTCAATACGAGTGACATACATACGATCTGCCTTGTCCATAAACAACTTAAAAAGCTCAGTTCCACCAATAACGAAATTTTCTTCATTTGGGTTGAACAATGCCTCTGCTTCTTCTATTGTATGTACCACTTCACAGCCTTCAGCCTGATAATCATTATTCCGTGTAACAATAATATTCCGGCGGTGAGGAAGAGGTTTTTTATCTAGTGAATCAAATGTTTTACGCCCCATCACAATCGTATGATGTTTGGTTGTATCCTTAAAAAACTGAAAATCAGCAGGTAAATGCCAAGGTAAATCATTGTTTTTCCCAATCGCACGTTCTTCATCCATTGCAAATATAAATGAGATCATTCTTTTCTCCTCCAGTCTTTTTATAGCTTGTCCCCAAATGACTAAGTAAGGATAGATCATCCTCACTTAGCTTCTGGTGTGATTCCATGCAGCAATAGCATAGCGTCACTGCCAATTGTGCCCTTTTTGACGCCTTTTTCTTCAGCAGCCAAGGTTACAGATTCAAGCGGTGCATCCAGCAGTTGATCAATCGTTCGTACACCAACTGCGCGTCCGGCAAGAATGCCGCGTTCTTTTAGCTTCTCATTAAGTAAGCCAACATCTAAGGCTCCACACATAATATAGCCATCTGCACCTGTAACCGCCATAAAATTTGTTTTGGGTAGCTTAACTGTTATCGCTGTAAATCCAATACCCTGAATGGTAATCGGCTGAACTTCAATCACACAGAACACCCCTTTCTCCACATTCTATGGAGGCCAGATACGGTGTGTTCCAAGTTTATAATTGATTCAGCTTCCACGCGAGAATATCACGTAGGAATTCCGGCATTAAATAGGTTTTGTCTTCGGCATCTGTTAGCTCGGGATATAAGAATCCAAACGTGTACATATCCAGTGTTGCAAGTCTGTATTCTGCTTCTAAATCAAGTGGTTCACCAAGAATGGAGATCGAGCGGACCAATTCTTCATTCTCAGCATCATATTCAACAGAAACACCTGTATAGATCATCTTGCCAAGTACCTGTCCGCGAAATCCAAAGCCTTTTAACTCAAGATTGATTAATTCTAAGCTTGATGCACGTTCAATCGTATTCTGGAGCTCCTTACCAGTCAATCGAATGACACAAGGGTTAATGGGGTGAGGACAAATCTGATGGATTTCTCCTCGTGTGAGCTGCCCCTTCGGCAAGTCACTTAACAAAACGCCTGCATTAAGCATGCCTATCGATTCGCCACACCACTCTGTTAAGCCATCACACAGCAAACGTGTCGCTGTTGTTTCTTTATACCAATCCACTGCAAGCGGCATCGGCAAAACGGCCATAGGTTGTTTGAGAATCTCATCCGACCGCTTTTTTGCTTCAAGTAGATAGGTCATTGTCTCTGGATCAGATGGCAGCTCTTTTGCTTCATGCAAAACGGCCACAGACTCTTGCAAGTGATTGTTATCATCAAATGTTAATGTAACCTCACCAAGATAATGACCATGTTTGCCTGCCTGTACAATTAATGTGTCTTGAATACGCTCACCCTGTTCAAGCACGTGATGGGTGTGTGCCCCAATGATTACATCAATTCCGCGTATCTCTTGGGCAATCTTCTCATCTTTAAACAAACCAAGATGAGATAGTAAAACCAATACATCTACTTGCGGTTTTAATAACTTTACCTGTTCCGTTATGCATTGTGTAAGGTCCAACACACTCCAACCCAGCTTCTCATAAAAATGAGAGAGCGGCGCGGTCAGACCAAATAACCCAACTTTCAAACCATTTTCCATGGTCCGAATGGTTGAAGGAATAGACCAATCTGGTTGATCGCCGTTCTCTTCCATTAGATTTGCTAATAGTATTGGAAATGTGGCTTCTTGATAAAGCTCACCTAACTGCTCTTTTGAAAAAGTAACGCCTTCGTTATTACCTATTGTTGCATAATCCACACCCGCCATATTGAGCAGGTCCATATTCGCTTTGCCATCTGTCGCCTCTGTTATAGAGTGACTTCGATCGGCATGATCCCCTAAATCAACGAATAATGAATCCTTGGTACGATGTTCCTTTACATATCGAACAATTCCTGGCCACTGATTAAAATCACTATGAATATCATTCGTATGAAAAAGAGTGAGATGCTTGTGTCCCATTATGATCCCCCTCCCGAGCGTCTTCGTTCGTTTTACCCATTCATGCCTTGATAGATCAACCGTATGGCAATAATGACCATAAAAATACGTAGAATAAAAATTAATCGATCACTAGAAATTCGGCGATTAATAGCCGCTCCTAGTTGTCCGCCGAACCAAGCTCCTGGCACAAGTGCCAAAGCATAAAGCCAGTTAATATGACCAGCTGCCATGTGAGATATCGAACCAATAAAAGCTGATACCAGAATCACAAACATAGATGTAGCTACGGCCAGATGAGCGGGAAATCCAAACAGAATGATCATAATAGGTACCATTAATGCTCCTCCACCTACACCAAAGAGGCTTGGAGATAATCCCTACAAAGAAGCTAAGGACTATCGCAAATACTGGCTGATAGCCATATGTAAATTCCTTACCTTCATGATCTATGACAGTACGTTTATACCCTTTTGGTCGAAGCGGCATCGGCTTCAGATATTTTCTAATAAAAAAGGTGAATGCAACCACTAACATAAAAATTCCAAAATACATTAAAAAGTCATCTGTATTTACAGCTTGGTTAATTAAGACACCACAGATAGCACCAGGAATAATACCAATTGAAAAAATAGCTCCACTTTTAAAATCAATTGTTTTTTGTTTGGCATACGCAACCGTTGATGAAATACCTGTAAAAATCATAATTAATAAGGATGTACCTGCAGCAACCTGCGGACTAACATCGTTTAGGATCGGCAGCACACCATCTAATGTTAATAGTGCGGGTACAACAATAATACCTCCACCAAGTCCCATTAAACTACCGACTGTACCAGCCGCCAAGCCTATAACCACCAACAATAACCAACTCATTATGACAACCCTTCTTACTACATGTGTGATAACTCTACATCATTCAAATAAATCGAGCTGACGCGGTGCCAAACCCTCATACTTAATGCCTAAAGCTTCAATAAACTGCTTTGCATTATCTGCCGCATCTCCGCCTGAATTATTATTAAAAATGACATAGATATTTTTACATTTCTTCTCTAATTCTAATACATTATGCCGCCACTCTTCCAGCTCTGTTTCATTATAACGATATAAATAGCGTACTTCACGCCATTTACCGTCTTTTGTATCATTCCAACCATAAACATTTCGACCATGAAGCCTAACTAGAGTTTTTGTTGAATGAGTTGGATGTAGCACCGTTGGTATGGACCCATTACCTGCCTGAGGCTCATCACAGATAGAATGAATCCAACCTTCTTCTTCCATAAAAGCAAGTGTACGTTCTCTCATCGATTCACTAAACCAGCTCTGATTACGAAACTCAAGCGCAACTGGAAAGCCACTCAGCTTCTCCTTCACATAGCGTACCCATTGAACATTCTCTTTACGACAATCAAACCATGGTGGAAACTGACAAAGCACCATCGCAAGCTTTGAACCAAGCGGTTGCAAAGAGTCAATAAAAGCCGTGAACATTGCTTCTTTATCCTCAAACGGACCAAACCCATTCTGATGACCCGTCATGCATTGATAGGCTTTTACTATAAATGAAAACGAATCCGGGGTTTCAGCCGCCCACTTCGCCATCGTTTTCTCTGGCTGCACTGCATAAAAGGACGAATCCAACTCCACAATAGGAAAATGCCCCGCATACGTGATTAGCTTCTGTGACAACGGTATCCCCTCATATAATGAATCATGATCTCCCCAGCCTGTTAACCCGATGTAGATCATACTGTTAACTCCTTTATCTTATATGTATATCAATAGACGAAAAGCGAATCCGCTAGGACTCGCTTTTTACCTATCCATTACTGGTTTGCGCTTCATACATTTTCACTTTATCATAATACTCTTTTTTGATTGGAGCAAGTTTTGATCATCGTCATTTGTTCCTTACTCATTGATATGACAAGATACGTTTGATTGCTTTAATCTGACCACAGTGGTTCATTTCATCTTCCATAACATGAAACCAAAGATAATAATAGTTAATCGGGATCCCGCTATCCTTTATCCTAACCGCCTCCTTAACTTATTTATAACTCTAGCATGATTGAATAAATATCCTAGTCTTAAATCCAACATCTAAAAATGGTATAATAAGGGTAGTAATTAAAGACTCTAGAACGATCTACATATATAGATGTTCAGATAAATCAATTGAGGTAGTTGTTTTAGGAGTTCAAAACTAGTACGATTAGCCGTATATCAAGGTTTTTACAGGGATCACATTAATCTGTTATTTCCCTTTTAAATTTGATCGACAGAGATATAGAATGATCAATATGTTGTTAGGAAGTGGCTTATGAAAGAATACAGCTTAATGATACTCGGAACCTTTTTCTTCGCTTTTTCCGTTTCCATATTTGCGATGCCAAACTCCCTTGCGGAGGGCGGAGTGGTTGGGCTTGCCCTTTTGCTTTATTTTGGACTTGGCTGGTCGCCAACCCTTGTCACCCTTATTGCCAATGGTGTGATCCTACTCATTGGTTATCGTTATCTTCCCAAATCAATGATTGTCAAATCAATCATTACAGTTCCACTATTTTCATTTTTCTTATTTCTTCTAGCAGATATTGCGAATCCAATTGATGACCCACTTCTCGCTGCATTATATACTGGTGTATTTACCGGGATAGGATTTGGCTTTATCTTTCGCTCAGGAAGCACAATGAGTGGGACTTCTACCATTGCCAAAATGCTAAATTATAAATTTGGCTTGGAACTCACAGGCACAAACTTTGTTCTAGATACACTTGTTGTATTAGCAGGAATTCTAGTGATTGGTCCATTGTTAACCATGTACACAGTCGTAGCGCTTTTTATTGGAAAACGTGTGACTGATTACGTATTAGAAGGATTTGAATCCAAAAAAATTGTTCATATCTTCTCCAATCAACATGAATCCATCGCACGATCTATCCAAAAAAACCTAGGTGCACACGCAACCATCTTGCAAGGAAAAAATTATGACATAAACGAAGAAGAAAACCTCGTTTATGTTGTCGTAAAAAAACAACAATTGTTCTTCTTGAAAAAATTAATTAGAGAAATTGACATAGATGCTTTTACTGTTGTCCACACAGTAAAAGACGTAAGTGGTGGCTCATTTAATAAAGCTCATTACCCAACACAAGTAACATTTAGCAGTGAAAAAGAAGAGAAAAAGTTCTATAAAGAGCAGGCGGAGGACTAAGTTTGATGAAACAAAAAGGAGGACTCATGAAAACTACCATGTGTTCTCTTTTTTTATTGTCAGAAGTGCTCTTGAAACTCACTCATGTTTGATAGGAACAACCAAGCGAATTCTCTTTTCATCTAAATTATCATATGTTAGCTTTGAAAGCGTGAAAGTTGAGAAGGAGTCGATATATTTGAGTGAATTACTTTTATCTAGAAGGTTTATCCCTGTATATTTTATAGTAGGATTCTTAGGTGTCTTGTTGTTTAGAACATTAGACTTTTCTTGGATAGAAGTTTTTATGGTAACATTTCTATGCTTTTTAGTAGGTATCATTTCGTTTATGCAGAACTTTGTGCTTGGGAAAGACCAAAGATAAGAAAAAACGAGCCAAAAAAGGACTCGTTTTTTTATTTAAACTCTTCTATTTAATTTCACGTCAAATCTCGATGTAATTACAATAGGTCACTGTCTCTTTACTACTTTACTTGAGGATAAACCAATACCCGCTTACATCGCAAAACAAAAAATACACGATTACCTAACCAAATAACCCAATAAATAGGATATAATAAAAGCTGTAAATTCATCTACTATTTTTAAAGGAGCTTTCCATTGAAGAAGTTTGCTATTACATTATCATCTATTATGATCATTGGGTTAACAGTAGGTATGGTTATGCAGCAAGAAGCTATGACCACATTAACTACACAGACTCAATCTGAAAAGCTAGCAGAGCAGGTTCAGGAGGCTGAAGAGCAAGAACCAGTTGCACCGGTTACAGATCAAGTTGTTGATTATTCGATAAATAATGAAGAGTTTCTGGTGACATTTGATCAAGGAGAGAATTGGATCGGTGTCCCTATCGAACCACAAACACTGTTTACTGGCGAGTACACTGGCAGTCAACAGGAATTAATAAATGATAGCTATGTGTTAACGAATGATCGAGCGATTTTTCTATATGCTGTTAATCAGGGTAACGGTATAACTGTTCACACCATATCAACAACCGATCAAGGCCAATCCTGGCAAGAGACACCCATTAGTAATATTGAATCTAGGCCAACTCTACGTTTTAGAAAAATGGATCTATTAAATGAGCAATTTGGATATTTGATTTTCTCGGGAGAACGTACGATGTCTAGTGAATCAGGTTACGTCTACCTAACAAATGATGGTGGCGAAAGCTGGACGTTAGTTGGTATACCTGACACGCTCCGACTTATAGCAGATGGTGGCTTTATCAATGAATCTACTGGATTTCTCTCCTATGGCACCATTAACCCTGATGCTCCTGACCTGTATGTGACAAATGATGCAGGAACAAGCTGGACATGGTCAGAAGTTCATGTTCCAGACGAATACGGAGAGATCTTTGTTCAAGCGGAAGCACCTTTTATGCGCGATGATCAATACATTCTGCATGTGAATCAAGGTCCAAACGGTGATTATTTGGGTGGTCGAGTGAAAGGCGAATTTCATTCTGAAGATGAAGGATTGACGTGGGAGTTTGTTGAGGAGGTAGAGCCAGATGAACTTCATTAAAAAGAAACGGAAAATCATAGCTGCTTTGTTGGTACTCATTTCGTGTGGCCTATTTATTTTGCAAATGGGTTATCTCTTTCTACCTAGCTTGATTGGACGAGAAGTTGAATATGTTCACAATCAGCTTTTTTATCTTATTAATATTTCCTGCATACTTAGCTTAGCCGTATCTTACCTTCTCTACTTTCAATTAATAAAAAAGTGGCTCATCATCGGTGGGAGTATTTTCAGTTTATTTATAGCGGTAAACAGCTATCTAATGTACTCTACAAGCCAAGAAGTAATTAACACTGTAAGCTTCTCTCCAGATGGTAATCATACACTTGTTTTAAAACAGGATATAGAAAATGGAGAAATCATCTACTACCGTGAAAATTATTATTTTCTAGCAAGACCCCTTCAAAGAATCACTGCAAGTGAACGTGAATTACACGTCAAATGGCTTGCAAGTGACGTTGCTGCTGTAACCTATCAAGATGCTAACCATAACATCCAACAGTACATAGCCACATATGGCGATCGCGGCGAAAGTTCCTATTACAATGTCGGACCTGAAATTCATGGTGAATGGCAAGATGGAGAAACGAGGGTAATCAGTGGGCCTGAAGGTATTCTTGTAGAAGACAATGGGCAGAGACAGAGGTTCGGCTTGGAAGACATTCAGCAGTACGGAACATTAGCGATTGTCTTAAGCGATGGGAATAATGCAGCTTGGACGATTGCGTTAGCTGAAAACTTTAAGGCCCAAAGAGATTCACCTACAGCGCAGCCAGGAAATATCAGGATTTATGGAGCTACGATTGGTGATGGTGAGGTTAGGACGCTTGAGAGGGTAGGAGATTAATGGAGATGTCTTTTATCTTATGACCAAAAATAATTGAGAAAAAGCGAGTTCCTATGGGTCCCGCTTTTTCTATCCTTATATTGCCAACACAAAAGCCCACACATATTAAAACAGCACCTAAACAAAGCCTTATGTTAGAACTTTGAGGCATTGATTAAGTCATATTGAATGATGATAGTCCTAGAATATCGGTCGACCGTCGTCTATATGAATGTTATAATGAAAGCGATATCTTTAAAATGATCAGGAGGTTATATAGTGAGCTCAATTCTTAAAGAACTTGAATCACATGTCAATCACCATCAAGCTAGAGTAAAAGGTACATCATTACATTATGTTACAGGTGGATTAGAAACTGGGCCTGTTTGCGTCTTGCTTCATGGGTTCCCTCAGAATTGGTTGACATGGCGTTATGTCATTCCGAAGCTTCTATCCACCCATAAAGTGATTGCCATTGATTTAAAAGGATATGGAGAATCTGATAAGCCTAGTGATATGGAAAGCTATGATACTAGTATTGTAGCGAGTGAAATATACGAACTCTTACAGTATTTAAAAATCAAAGAAGCACTAATTGTTGGACATGATCGTGGTGCCAGGATAGCAAGAAGGCTAGCTTTAAACTCTCCAGATGTGGTAGCAGGCCTTATTTTTATTGACATTTTGCCAACAGAGTACATTTATGGAGATTTATCAGCAGCTGATGCAGCGACAAAATATTGGCATTGGACATTTCAAGTAGTTAACGGGCTTCCTGAAGAACTAATTAAAGGAAAAGAGGATATCTATCTAAAATTTTTATTGAGTAGAGGTGATGGTTTATTTAATTTATTACAAAGCGATGGATCATGGGAAGCATACTTAAAATCATGGATGCAACCAGGTGCCGTTTTAGGTGCTCTTAATGACTACAGAGCAACGTATCATATTGATCTGCCACGTTATGAGATCGAAGCTACTTCTAAAAGGATGCTTGATAAAAAGACACTGATTCTATGGGGAGAGCAAGGAAACTTACACAGTTTGCCTGTTTTAGATGTGTGGAAGCGCTCAATTACAAACATTACTGGTCATCAAATATCTGGATGTGGCCATTATATTCCCGAAGAGAGACCAGATGAAGTTGCAAATCATATTAAACAATTTTCAAAATCCATTAACTGGTCAGAATAAGCCTTACACCCCTCCCCTTCTCCAAACGACTCCATAGAAAAAAGCGAATCCCTAAGGACTCGCTTCTTTTTTCTATTATTACCCGATTGAACCTTCCATTTCGAACTTGATTAATTAGGGATTTCAGAGTGTATCAAAACTAACTGGAATCCCTTGTTTTTCATAGTTTATTACATTGTACTTATAATAGTATATCAAGAGATATCAATCTTCATCGGCACAAAATCGGCACGTTTTTCATATCCCCATTGACATAACTCACAAATTTGTACTCTATATTAGCAGAGCTCTGACTGGAATACTAACATTCTTATATGGGCAATTTGCAAAAGTTGCTAAAGAAACAGCTAAAAAGGGATTAAATTGACATTTTAGGGATTAGTTGTTCTGTACGGACATATGAATTATACTTGCATTAAGGAAGCAAATTCAATGTTCGAGGGAATGATTAACATCATTGAAATTTTGATATATATTTTTGACGATATTATTTTTGATAATTTTCTTTTCTGGTTTGTATGGTTACCTCTTATACTTGCACTCTCAATAAAAGCACTTTGTAAACAAGAGAATGTAAAACCGATAAGATCTTTGTTAATATTTTTAGCTGCCTACTATACTGCTAGAACAATAACTTATTTTTTTCTGTAGTATTTATTCCATTTAAAATTGAGGATAACATCTACATAATTAATTCATTTAAAAAGACACAAGAATAAACTCTCGTGTCTTTCTTATTGAGTGGTTTTTCCTTTAAAATTTTAAGGCGATAGCGTTAAATTGTTGTGTCTTGCTGAGTATGGCAAGATGAATCATGATCGTTCTACACTGTAACTTGCCCTACTTTAAGAAAAAAAGTACCAAACCTCTAATTGCCTTGGTACTACTAGTATGCAGTTGAGAGGACTCGAACCTTCACGAGTTTAACCTCACTAGGCCCTCAAATTTGTGTATAGGTGTAATTGGGTATATCTACTTATTTATGGTCCATAAATGAACTCCTTTTACTCCTAATTCACTTTTAAAAAGCTTACTTAGGAAAGGGACTGGAAAGATAAAAAACTCCTAAATTCCTAATAATAATTAGACTTTTTCTGTAAATGTTCGTCCCTTCTATAATTTTACTAGTAGTACTCAGAGTACTTTTAAATAAAGCTTCCTTCCCAAATGACTATCTCAAGCATATTAGTTCTACTTCTTTATTTACTTTAAATAGCTAATCTTCTATTAAATAATTTATTAATTGTTTTCTGAATACTTAAGTCATCAATTCCTATATGTTTTAGAACTAAAATATAATACACCCATTCTAAAATAACGAAGTCTACTGTAACTTTTTTGTTGTAACCTTTATCTAGATTGCCATGAGCAAAATCATTCCTTTGTTCATTTAAGCGTTCTGCTGTTACATCTGATGAATAATCCCCAGAATCAGAAATAGCGTATAAGTTTGTAATAAAAGGCTTAAGTATGGAATCATAGTCTATCAATACTTTTTCGATTCTAGATCCTAAACTATTATCACGTTGCTGGACGAGTTTCTTTAGCCCTTTAAAATACTTTTTATTTTTACCTGTATGACTTTTTATTTCTTCCTCTAAATATGCCAAAACTTTTTCTTGCAACAAATTTTTCTCGTTTTCTTCAATTAATAATTCAACTTCCTTTTTATTTAATAACTTTTGCTGCCACTCAAATCCAGCACTAACCATTATAAATCTAGATGCTGTTATCAGAAAAAAATCATTACTGTTCTCAGGGATTTGTTCTAAATAAATTTGATCATTTAAAATCAATTTAAATAATCCCCCTATCTCCCCACTTATATCCATATAATTTATAGTTCTTTCTAATATCTTTTTGTTTTCAACCTTATCAGACTTGCCATAATAAAAATAATAATCAGCAACGTGCATATATTTTCCGTCCGCATCCATTTTCTTTAATTTAATTATAGGTATATCTACATTTTTTCTATAGCTAATTAGTTTCATTAAAGTCATATATGACTTTACTAGTTTATGTGTATCTTCAATTTCTAAAGTGGAATTATTTTTAAATTGCATAGCTAACTCAGTTTTTAGACTTAGTTCTACATCTTCATTTTTGTAAGACCTAGATACATTTAATGAGCAATCATATTCTTTATTATTATGTTCAAAAGTAAATGTCTGATGTAGCTCATTAAATGGTAGTGTAGAAAGATGGAACACACCACTGTCATTTTTATCAATTGAAAATTTAATAGCTTGATTTTTGTTATAAAAATAATCCAATTCTTCTGATTGAAACCCTAATCTATTAAAATTCAGTACCTCACCTTTATAAATTATATACGAGCTTACTCTGCCTTTAAGAGTTTTAGTGGAATGTTTTAACAATCTAGATTGATGAATAAAAAATCTCAAATTTGAACTTTCTAAGCTAACTCCATCTATAAAGTCTAGTTTTTCTTCTTCGCGAGACATGAATATTTTCAAGTCTTCTCCAAAGAATCCATTTCTGTTTTCAGTTTTTTCAAGTGAAATTTCAAAACTATCCTCATTAAATGTATATAGATATGTATCTTCGCCTAACTTTGTAAACCCTAATAACATATGATCGCTCCTTAACGTACTTTTAGCTTATTAAAGAAATTTTAGAGACTTTGAATTAAAGTAACGTGCCACTTCCATCTTACAAGTTCTGTTATACTAAAATTATACTAGTGAGCAACTATTTTCAACATTTGTTTAAAGTTAATTTAGGCGATGGCAACCATTCTACATAAAGGAGTTTCTGAAATGAGTAAAAAGAAAGCTAAAGATTTCTTGATGAATGAAGAATTTGAAGTAAAAGGATATTGGTCTTTTATTAATTCTGATTATAATGTACCAGGTAGTTTAATTTATTCAAAAGATGGTATTAAGCTTGAACTACTAGGAAATTTACACGACCATTCAATAGAACTGCTTGTAACAGAATCTAAAATAATAGATATAATTATTGGTACTTCCTTAGAAGGAGAAAAGTTTACCTTACTTAATTCCTTCACAATCAACAAAAAATTAAATTTTCCGGGATATGCAACAGAAATCTATAATGTTAGCTCTATACTCGTTGGAGAACATTTTACATCGTTAGAATCAATCACATTTTACTCAGCAAGATTTCACCCTACTTATTTAACAAAATGGATTGGCAGAGCCCCTTTTAAAGAAAATTATGAGCATGATATAAATTCTAATGCATTAAAAAATGCAGAGCTAGTGTTTACCGCTCCAAAAACCTTTAGATTTAATATACATTCTATTGATTCAGAGCTATCTGAAGAATTTAACTTAAATACTTCGGCAAGCATATTTGAGCATATGGGATGGAATTTTAAAAGTTATTTAAAATTAAAATTACTAAACCCTCAAGATTAGATTGGTTTCTAGATAAAATAAATGAAATTAAAGATCTTTTAAGTTTATTTATTGGATCACCTATCTTTTATGATTCACTGACTCTCTATCTTGATCCAGAAGAAAAAAATAAGGTTTTATATTTCCGACCACAAAGAAACTATAAATTCGATTCGAAAAAAGAGCATTTTAATTTTATCTTTACCTTTAACGATATTAGTAATTCTTTCGAAAAAATAATTAATAATTGGTTCGAGCAAAAAGAAGTACTAAATGTAGTTAACACATTATATTTCAGTGATTTTTATAAGGAGATCTATCTTGAGACAAGCTTAATTAATGCAATTCAAACATTAGAAATTTATCACCGAAAAAAATATAAAGGAGTACATTTTGAACCCTCAGAATATAAAGAACACTCTGAGGCAGTTTTAGAATTTATTAATACTAACATCCCTATAGAACTTCGTGATAGATTATCTGGAGGAATTAAGTTTGGAAATGAATACTCCTTAGTAAAAGGTTACGAGAAATCTTTAATGATTTCGAGGATGATACAAAAAAAATTATTTTTGAGAGTAGTTATAAAAGAGGAAAGTTTATACAACAGATAGTGGATACTCGTAACTATCTAACTCATTACGATTCGGTAGATAAGAATAATATAATTACAGGAAACGAGAACATGTATTACGCAATGCAAAGATTAAGAATCATTTCAACTTTAATCTTATTTAAGGAATTATCTTTAAATGAAAGCTTAATAGTTAGGAAAATCAAAGACAACCAAAAATTAAATTATATACTAACTAAAGCTAGAGAATTATTATAGATAGTCGGTTAAATAAAATTAAAAACCATATAAAAAAGAGATCCTGGGTAGGCTACTGCTCTAACACCAAAATCTCTTCTCTATTTTCTTATTTAGTATAAAATCATTATAACTAATTTTTTTTAAAAATACAACTGTAGGAGCTAATATATGCTTGCAAAATTGAATAACTCTATATTAAAGAATATTCATGGTTTTACTACCGACTCACAATGTCTATTTTATCAAAAGTTGAATGAATTATTGTTTCATAAAACTAATTATTCATATCAGTATAAGCTCAGGAATATTCACTCTATCTTAAATGAGATATTAGAAGTAATACCTGCAATTAGAGATACTGAAATTTCTTCAAGCAATTTAAATGATCTTATTAATGAAGCTAAAACTTATTTACAGAATGATTACATAATTAGAACGTATTATTCGGATGTTCAGAAAACGTTAGTTAGGTGTCTTAAAGAAAAACCAAATAATAAGAATGAACTACTAGCACTTGAATATAGAATTAAGACTACATTAGAATTGATCACTCCTTTATACTTTAATTTAGTTATTGATAGCTTAGAAATCAGTATAAATGAGCAGAATTCACGTCAAATAGAAATATTAAATGAATTGCTCGTGACTCAATTGATTAATAAAGGATGGTCTACAAGAGGTTTAAAAACTATATCGAATTATGTTTTCGAAAAAAAATTACAATATAATTTCGAAAGAAAATGGAGAGCATTTAAAAGAATTATTACTGAAGAAAAAACCTTATTTCATTGTTATATTGAATTTCCTCATGAAGATTATAGTGATGAACTTGACAGTAAAACAAACATACAATTCATGACAGGATTTGATATTTTAAGTACTTTTCCTAATATAAATCAAGATAACATTAAAAAAAATGGGTTGTTTATAGAAGAAAAAATCGAAGCTTTTAAATTTGATTTACCTTCTGTGAGTCTAATTTGTGCTCAAAGCTTTGCTAAAAAACAAGCTATATTATCTTTTCATCATATGCATATCAACTTTCCTGAACACTTATATATAGTCTCACCTAACGAAAAGAGGTTAAATGTAGTTAGAGTGTTTAAAGAAACCAGTAAAAAAACGACTGACAATGAAATTGATTTTGATTACTCTTACAATATTATTCGTAATGAACTAGTTAGTAATAATGATAAAGAACGATTCACAAATTTTTTCTCTCAATATCATATATCAATTAATTCAAATTCAATTGAAAGCGAGTACTCTAGTTTATGGAGTGCTTTAGAATCACTCTTAGTAACTGGACACCATAATAATAAGATTGATCATATTAAAAGTATCATACCTTCATTATTAGCTAATAAATATGTATATAGTATCTTAAAAAATTTTTTAATAGATTGTTACAGGGTAGGAGTAATTCCCATTTTTAATAATCAATATATTAATATTCATAAGCCATCTGAAGAAGATATACGAAAACTTTTTAGAATGTTTCAAAGTCAAAATGAACTTCAAAATTTTAAAGACTCTTTAAAAGATTATACTTTACTAGACCAAAGATTAGAGGAAATTTCAAATATATTATTAAATAGTGAGAGCTTAAAAAAACAATTAGAAAAACACTTTTCTAAGATCTCCACACATGTTCAAAGGTTATATAGAGTAAGAAATCATCTAGTTCATAATTCACACGTAGAAAAAGATATATCGTTGCTTTTGAATCATTTACATTTTTATACTAGATTAACTGCATTAGAGTTGATTGTAAACTCTCAAACTTCAGATGAAAAAAGTATCGGCCAATCACTATTAAAAATAGAAGATTCATATCAAGCCACAATTGAAGTGTTAAATGATAATATACGTTCTTCTCCTAAAAGAGGCGAAATTGCAAATTTTTCTGAGAATTTAATTTTTGATAGTCTTTTATCACCATAAATAAAAAGTCTCCAAGAATTAACTTGGGGACTTTTTATGTTGCTACCTTTCTTTTTTTACCTTAATGACACTAATATAATCCTTAAAGCTTTTAATGATGTCGTGTATTAAAGAATTACTCAACGCCATGCTTTTATTTCTACCGTCATAATATTTTTCAAGTTTTATTATTAAATTAGTAAGAGTTTTTTCTTCCTCCTTATCAGAAACAAGCCTACCATAATAAGGACAGTTACTAATTAATTTAATTAAGTTCATTTTATCTTTATTCTCTAAAGAAGTTATCTTTTCATACAATACATCTGATGAAATGAATTTAAAAAATGGTTGACTTAGTAAACCTCTATACTCTTCCTGATAAATTTTATTGAAGAAAGTATCACTTTGGGTAGGTAATAAATTAAAGAGAGCAATTGCTTCATCTTCAATCTTTTCATTCTTTAAATCTTCATTATATTCCTTAACCTTAATACTCATTCTGTTTAAAGCATCTTCGAAACTTGGATCTTCAATATCAAATGGAGGAATAAAATTTCTAGGTTTTGAAATCTTTTTAGCTTTTTTTAATCCAATATAAAAATCCTCCTCAATCTCTAAAATAGTGTTCTTGATAAGCCCTTTTTTGTGGTAATATAAAAAATATTTTAAACCATTAGTGTAATCAAATATCTCTAAGTTACCATTCTTAAATTCATTATAAGAAGACTTACTTATATGCTCAAACTGGCTATCAGTAAATTCCCAGTATCCATAATTAAATAATCTGTAGGTAGAAGAAACATAATCTTGTTTCTTATGTTTAAGGATTCCATTAATTTCTTTTTTAAAAATTTCTGTATCTAAATAACCTTTTTCAATAAGTATCCTTACCGAATAAAAAAAACTTATATCTCTATTACTTTTTCCATATTTCGCATTAATTACTTCATTGATAAATTCGTTAATCATTGGCTTTTTTTTATTGTCTCTTTGGGATAAGCCCAAGCGATAAGAAATGTGACTTGAAGTCCTCATTACTACTTATATTTTTAAATGCTTTTTCTGTCTTATTGTTGATTTTAAATTCTATCGAATAAAATAACATAAACCTCAAAATATTATCTAATAGATCGTTATAATCATGAAATTCATTATGATATTCCTTAATTATAAAATGAAAAATCTTCTGAAAATCTTCTAACGAATACTTCAGTATTCTAAAGTTATAAGACTCACTTTCTTTAAATGTATCAAGAATTATTACTTTTTTATCTTCAGGAACTGTTTGTATTCACCATCAAAAATTTCAATATTACTTTGTACTATATTTTGTACATTAGGTCTAAATTGTAGTGTCCTACCAATTATCTTTTCTTTATAATCCTTATAAGATATCTCTTCTTCATCATTTTCATTTTCATTTTTATAAAACTTTTCTTCATTTGTTAAAAAGATTATTTTTACATTATCATGTTCTACGAACTTATTAAGATAAGCAAAAATATCGTAAGATTTTATTTTTGATCTTTCTAGATCATCAAAACAAATTACAACATTATTGAGATTCTGAAAATGAGGTAACTTACTCATTTGTTCTAAAAAATCAACACCTGAATACTTATCAATTACCTTATTACCAATACTGAATAACATTTTTGTTAGTTCAAGTGGATGATTAATTTTTTTACCATCTTTGTTGTCTTTTGATAAGTATTGTTGCAAAAAATACTCATAGTAGATATTTCTTTCAAGCTGTTCAATTTTTTCTATACCGTTTAATGTAATATACAACACTGTATAGATATCAGACTCCTTAACAGAACCTTCAATAGTTAAATCTTTAATCTTATTTGTAACTTTATTTTTCCAGAAGTATGTTTTGCCACTTCCCCACTCTCCAGTTATCATTAAAGCATATGTAACATTTTTAGATCGTACATAATCAATTACATTATTAAGTATTTCCATTGTATAAACCCCGTTTCTTTTTAAATCACTGAATTTCTCTAAAAATATGTTATTTGAAAAATGTTTTCTTAACTAAAGAAGTGACCGTTACAAAAAAAGGACTAGTGTTCCTAGCCCTATATTACTCTACTTACGAACTTCATAAAACTTAAGCTGTCTTAATACATAGAAAGATATAATTAACCCAAAGAAAATAATACCTAATTCAATATATCCTTGAATATTAGTTACCTCTAAAATCAGTAACAAAATCATTACAATAACAATGCCTAATATAATCTTCATCAAAATACCTACCTTCAGATACTATTTGATATATAGACTTCCTTGCCCTATAATTCTTCTCCTAATTGTTCTTGATATTCAGGTGTCTTTCCTATCATTGCTTGCCCTTCAAATTGTTCCAACTTGTTCCAAGTTTCACCCGCTCGTTCATAATAGTATTTATTCCCTTCTCTCATATCGTTCTCAGGATCGTAAAAAGATAGAAAGATATACTTACCATTATCATGCACAACAATATTTCCATTTTCTCTTATCTCATGCTCATAGGTACTGGAAAACGTTCCGTTTCTAGTATCATGATGAAATTCGATAACATCATCAATAGCTTGGTCATATTCCCCATTACCGCACGCAATCAATAGTATGGTTAATGGAATCAACCACAAAGTAAAGACTACTTTCTTCATGTGTATTCCTCCTTTTTACCATATATTTTCCTATTATCTTTCATCTTACCGACCATTGACTGTTTTTTCAAGTTAGTATTGAGTAAACGAAAACTCATTCACTATCCAATCCCCTTCTTGTTGAATCATATTTAATTTCATAATCGTTTGCGCTCGACTATCTACATCATTAAACGAAATCCGATTCGTAAATAAGACAAGTAACTCCTGACGGTCATCTAATGATTGACCGAAATAAATGGATAAATCTTCGACGTTAGATGAAACATGTAAATCTTTATTTCCTTCGATCCCTTCATGATTATTAAACTGTAATTGGCTTAACACTTTTTGTGTCACATAGGTTTCCACATTTTCTTTTACAGGTTGATCCTCATAATCAAAATAACCTTCAATAAATACCTGGGCAGATATTTTCGCTTCTTCATGATAGGATGGCACGACGATTTCTTGATCTTCGGCATGACTTTCTTCTATTAATACCTGATTTTCATTTTTCAAGTGGCTATTCTGAATTAACAAATAGACCACCAATACGCCTGCCAGTATACACCCTGCAATGAGTTGCTTCTTCATCTTTTGTACCTCCTATAATCCAAGCGTTTCTCTTGGATCTTTTTTCGCATGATGCGGTTGTCCTAATTCGGTCATATGTTCTAAATGAAGATGATTCCCTGTACTTGATCCTGTTGTCCCACACTTTCCAACCGAATCCCCTTGATTTACCGATTGACCATTTCGTACACCAATCGATGTTAAGTGAGCGTACCGACTAAACTCATTGTCACCATGCTTCACCGTCACATAATTTCCGTATCCAATATTACTATGAATCGCTTCAACGACCTTGCCATCTTTCACACTTAAGATATCGTCAGATGGTGTACACCCAAAATCTAACCCACCATGAAAAGAATTGACCTCCCCTGTGATCGGGTGTGTACGTGGACCAAATTCACTCGTTATGCGTATCTCTTTTAAAGGCAGCGTCCATTCAGAATTTCCTCCCCCTGCATAATCAGGTTCATTCGTATCTAAATATCTGTACACATTATCAATGTAATTGGGATCGCCATAGACATTCCACCCTAGGCGTTGTTTCATATGATCGGAAAATTGCTGTGCTAAGGGTTGACTATACTCTCCGTTATTATGTTTGTTCGCATAATCAATAAAGCCGTGCCCCATGTTGTAACTTTGTAACGCTAGTTTTGTATCACCGCCCGCTGATTCTAAAACAGTTGAAAAATAGTAAACCCCTTGCTGAATCGATTCTTCGGGATCAGTGATCGTATTAACAGGCAACCCTAGACTTTCTGAACTCTGCATAACGTCCGCTAGTCTTCCTCCACTTTCCTGCATGGTCATTGCCATCAAAATTTCGGTATGATCCTCTATACCATTTTCCTTGGCGTACTTTTCAAAAAACGGACGGTAACGCTCAATCTCTGGACTAACACCATTGAATCGATACTCACCATCATAGGAAAAGTCTTCGTTATTCATTTCTTCATTTAAATTTGAATCATTCTCCCCTGTAATGGTCATCATGATTCCTAAAAATAATAACCCCATCCCGACAACAGGTATCAGAAACAGGCAACCTAGTTTTTTCATGTCACTTCTCCTTTCCTATAAAAAAAGACATCCTAAGATGTCCTATCCTCTCCGACTATGGCGGTCTTCGTCTTTTTCAATAGCGTTTAAATGTTGTTGAGTACGATCTTGGCTTTTTCTTGCTTCACTCTTTGATGGTTCATTCGTTCGTTTTTCATGTGTTGAAGTTGTTTTTGATGATGTATCTTTTTTGACTGTCTGTGATGGTTGCTTAGTTTTATCCTGCTTCGGTTGAAGTCTTCTTTTTTGCTCGGTTATCTTTTGTTGATTGGTAGAATCAAAGTTTGTCGATCTAGCTTGTGAAGGGTTAGAAAACGTTTGAACCGAAGGTTTAGATTCTCTATCTCTTTCCTTTGGCTGTAACGATTCTTCCACATGCTTTGTACGTGTTCCCTGCGATTTTACTTCTCTTTGAGTAGGTGCTTTTTTCTCATGTTCCTTCGGCTTCAATGCATCTTGATGAATCGTGGTTTGTCTCGTTCTGTCTTGCTTCCTTTCTGTTAATGGTTGTTTATGAGACGAATCTCCTTTTTGTACAGTACGCAACACCTTATGATCTTCTAAGTTCGTAACGGTGTTTGCTTTTCGCCCTTGTTGTTCCTGTGACTGTAACCCTTTTTGATCTTTCTTCGACTGTTGTTTACTTCGTGCTGTATGTGGTGTTTGTAGGTTCTGCTTTGTGGCTCGGCGATCGATCTTCTCTTTTTCTGACATAGGATTTAAAGCGTGTTGTTGATCTTGCCCTTGTTTCGATTTTCGTTTTTCCTTCTGTTCTTTCTTTCGCTCGGCTCTTGTTTGCTTCGCTTGTTGTGGTGTACGTTCGTTGTTCGTTTTTACAAATGCTGTACTTCCTGATGTTGGGGTTTCCTGATGATCTTTCGTCTGTGCGGTACGATCCTCTTTCGCCACGCCTTTTTTCCCTGTGGCGGTTGGCTGTTCCCTTGTAGAAGTTGGTGCATTCACACTCGATGAAGGTGACGACGCTTCTTGTCCTGCCTGCTTAGAGGAAGCTAATCGCAAACCTGCCATCTTCGATTGCAACGGTTGTAATGCAGGGTTGACCACATCACGTTGGACATTTTTCACCATGTTATTATCAACCGATTGAACCTTACCTGCCGTGATAAAATTAACAAGCGAATCACGTTTCTTAATCATTAAGAAAAAGAGAATGATCATAGAAAACAGATTCACTAAATACATCGCAAAGCCATTCGGTGGTAAAAGCGTATCCAAAATGAAACATAGAAGATAGACGAAAAGCACCAAAATACCAAGCAACGCTTTAATTAAAAATACACTTAAGAGTTTTCCAATCGCTTTAAACCCAGAATTAGCGAAGGTAGGAATGTAAGCCATAATAAACGCAAATGGCAACGCAAACGTTAACGCTAAGGCAAGAATCTCTAAGATAAGATTTAAAAAGGGTAAAAGGAAGAATGGAACACCTATACCAATCGCACCAACTAAAACAAGTATCGATACACCTAATTGTGAAAATACATTTCCTGATCCTAAGTTATCATTGTTTAACTCACTAATTTCGCCATCAACATATACATCTCGATCTTTCATTCCATCACTGGTTAACTCAAAAGCTAACAATCGATCCACTCGATTATATTGCCCTTCGCCCGGAAGTTTGGATGGTTCAGCGTCATGGTTGTTCACTGAATTCTCGCTTGTCGTGCCATAATTCGCAATGAGATAGGGTTTCTTTACCGCTAAATCAAAATAGATATTTCGCATGACCGATACTGTCCCATTAAGCCGATCCTCTTCATCAATATTTTCTGTGTCTGCATATACGCCATCACCATCAGCTATATTAATTAACCCATTCCCTGCTTCTAAGAGATACCCTTGCGCTTCAACCGATACCGCATTCATGCTTTTCAGAAGATACCCTGCATTCATCATCCAGTATCCACCAACAACTAAGACGAGAAGCAACAAAAGAAATCGTCTAACCGCTTCTTTGATAGTTCCACGTACGATACATAAATAAATCATGTATCCAATGGCGATGATGAAGAATAACTCTCCAAAATATTTTTGCAACGTGTCATAAACCGTAGAGGTTACGCCCGTTAATAGATCAGCAAATTTTTCAATCGGTTCAAGCGAATACATAATTTCCATCGATTTATCAACAGCTTGAACCACGAAAGTACCAATCGTGAAACTAAGGTTCGCAAATCCTACAAATGCACCTCGAAGGGTATGGCTACGATCTTCATTATTCGCAAAATATCGATTTAAGGGGAAACGTTTAATGTCTAACTCGACTCCCCCTTTTTCTTCGATATTCACATCGGACATATTTTCTGACCCTTGCGGTGGTTCTTCTTCATCTTCCGCATACGTTATACTAATCGTTGCAAATAGTAAAAAAAGGGGAAGTAGTATCGCCACCCCTAAAAGTAGTAGTTTTCGTTTCACGTTTCCCCCTCCTTTCTAATCGATTCGTGTTAAGAGATAAAAGTCATATTTCACGTGGTGTAATTCCTCTTTACTCAATCGCTGATATTCTTGATAACGGTCATACAACTTAAAACAAATCGCTCGTTGAAACCGATTCTGTTTGAAGCGAATTCGATTTACGGGAACGGGAAAGCCCAGTAATTCTTCAAGCACCCTCGATGAAGCTTCATGCCCCACATAGCTTTCATAATCCGTTTCATGTTCAAACATAATCTTCCTCGCTTCAAGCAGCGTGATCTTTTCCGCTTTATAATAGCCTTGATTGGTCACAACCATTGAATTTAAAATTGCCAACTTCATCTGCTTGATCCACCTCATTTCTATAGATATTTTTCCTCAGCAACGGCTACTTTGGATTTTTCGACCGTCTCTAATGCGCCCTGCCATTCTTCAAACAGACATTCAATGCTGATTTTCGCTGTGCGTCCGTAGTAATCTTTAAATAGGCATTGACCTTGAAACATGTTATCCATCATCTCCACGTTTTCCTCACTCGGCTCCATGTTCATCCATTTCAATACGTCTTCACGTTCATTCGGTTCATCAAAAGCGAATGCAACACCGAAATTACCTGATTCTTCCTCACTCAATGCGTCTTTTGTTGTTTGAGTAATCAATACAAGCGCATTTTCATAACTTCGTCCTACTCGTCTCATTTGCTTCTCGACTTTTTTTCCTTGCTTACTTGATGTAAAGACCCATGCTTCATCAATAAATTCAATCGTTCGTTCACTTTTATCCATGCCGAATAACTCACAAAACTTACCAAGCGCAAACATCACGGCACTCGATTTTAATTGTGAGTTGGTGTAGCTTTCGATAGGATCGGTTGCGTCAGGTAAATCCAAGTGTTCAACCTCGATGATGTTAATACGATCTGTCAGCGACAAAGCTTCATTTGATCCATCATGAACACATAATTTTAGAATGCTATCAGCCACGACCTCATGAAGAAAATCTCCTGCTTTCTTCACGACAGATTCTTCATGTTCTCTCATGAGTTCAATAATCTGCATTGAACCGACTTCTTCGCCTTGTTGTTTCTGTTCAATGACTTTGGCTATCGCTTGTAGAAACGCAGTATAAATATCGTCTTTCCCTTTAAAGTCATAGACTTGGGAGAAAATGACCTGTACCATTTCTTTGGCTTGCATAGGGGGAAGGAAGACAATCGGATCAAGCGACCCCCAATTCTCTTCATTCTCTGAATCCAATGTGGTGAAGTGAAACCGTTCAAGGTGTTCCGCAAATAGAGGATAGTCTTTTTGAACTTGCGGATTTTTCATTACCTTATTGATCCATTTTCTCAACTCTTTTTTCGGATCAATGTAGAGAGAGCGGACATTCAACATACTCACATATAAGAATAAAAGTTTCGCTAGAAACGATTTCCCTGTTCCCGTGTCACCTGTGATGAGTACATGTGGCGATCGGGTTTTTGATCCTCTTAATTGTTGATTGGCTAGAAACATATGATAGAGGACAGGAAAACGGCTTGAATGAATGGCACTTGATAAGTCCGTATGTTTGGCGAATGGATCAATCCATCCGATGAAGAAGCCAACTTTTGAACCGATGTCAGCTGTGACACCAAATAAGCCTTCGGCTAATCCATCTTGTGTCGTCTTCTGTATCCAATTTCGGCTCGTTGCGTCCAGTCGCTCCCCTGGTAGAAATTTATAGAATAACGGTAGTTGATCCGCTACAGGTAATCGGCACGTAATTCCTGCTGACTTCATGTGACGGATCACTAATTTTGCTCGGTTCTTACATTCTTTTTTACTCTCCCCTGTAACGACAATCACAGATAACCAGTTCATCATGTTCACATCATCATTCTTAATTTCATCCCTTAAATGCTTGACTAGATATGCACTGGTACTGACGGATGAATCCGTTTCTTCTCCCACCTGATTCTGTTCATTACTCGTTTCTTTTAGTTGTTGATTCTTCATGTTTAAATCCATCTTCGTTTTTGATTTACCTTCGGCTTGAATTTTCATTTGCACTTCTACGGGAAACGGTAGGGTTTGCGCTTCATAAAACAATTCACTTTCAGCCATGTTATGTCGAAATTCGTCAACAACCACAAAGGACGCATAAGCTTCATCAAATTCACCATTCAGTTTTAAAACACCCGTAGAGGTTGGATCAATCAATGCGTCCGTAATGGCATTCACACTTGTTTTGTCCATTTCTTCATCGACCTGATGGTCGATCCCTCGAATAAAGTTATACCGATTCACATAGATTAATTCTTGTTCTGACAGTCTCACGCCCCCTACCATCATCATCACGTTTGCCATGGTTTCTTCAGCTTCTTTGAATTGGTTAAAAAATGATTCGGATACGTCCTGTTCCCACCCTAATAAATTAATGATGGTGTCTGTCGCTGTTGAAAACATAGACATCATATTTTCTTTCAAATCAGCATCCACGTTGACCAAATCAGACCGTAATCGAACTCCGATGATGAAGTCATTTTTCGTGACATTACCTAATCGCTGATTCAACATGCGTTGGGTTTCTTCGGTGTAATACATTGCCATTTCTTTTGAATCCTCCGCTAGATCATCATTCAGATCATCAAATTTTTCTTCTAGTTGATAATCTTGTGGGTACATTATCAAGTGGATATCTTTATACTCCGTCACTTCTTCAAAGTACGCTTTCCAGTTCTTTTTATAGCGGTTAACGACTTTCTTATTTTGCATGGGAATGGATTGACTCTTGACTCGATAATACCCCCACACGTCGCCCGTTTTCGTCAATAGTAAGTTCTTCCGTAGCGTCTTCATCGGTGTTTTTAACATACTCATACTTCGATTGCACCACCTTTACACAGGGTTTAAATGTTTGCGGTTCGTCCATCCATTGAACCTCATGATCTTGGCAGAACCGTTTCTTCGGTAACTTAATTTGCAGGTAGTATCGTGCGACATCTAAAAAGTAGAGATAAAGATTTTTCCCTTCGGGTTTAATTTTGGTCACTAAAACCGTTAAACCGATAGGGATACCAATTAAGAAGATTAGAAAGCTTTTCCCAAACGCATGGGGGAATCCCATACGAATGAGTAAGCCTAATCCTAAGACTAAAAAGAAGAATAAAAAAAGTTGATTACATGAATCAACTGAAAGGCAACAGGTAAGCTATATTCTTTTGTTAACTGTTGAACCTGTTTCGGTTCTCTCATGGCTTTTCGGTAATTAAATACGTACCGCATACGATTCACACTCCTTAGAATGTATCAATGAAGGCTTGCACCCATGCACTTACTCTTGACCAATTTTGAACCACAAAGGTAACAACACCACCAAGAATCATGGTCATGACAATTCCACCAAATTTAAAGCGAGCAAAGTGTTTCGCTACCATAAAGAAAACAAGTAAACTAATCAGTTGAAGAATAACAGTCAATCCCCAATTCTCAACCACATTCAATGTCGGTAAATCATCTGGTACACTGGAGTTCGCTAATACAACTAGTTCCGTTAATTTCATTTCAACCACTCCTATGTTTTATTGGTATTGCATAGCTTCAATAAAGAAATTCCCTTCATGACGTTGGAGATCTAATTCCATGTTCACCACATGTGGAATATTCGTTTCGACACCTCTAAACAACACCGTCACGAACACTTGATAGCCTTCTTCTTGTTGGACAATATAGGTATCTGTGAGTTCATCTAATTCAAACGCTCCATTCAAACTTGTTGGCTCTTTCATCATGTATGCTAATTCCTCTTTCGGCTCGGACGCATACCGAGTAAAAAAGGTATTTAAGAACGTATGGATCGGCTCAAGTTCCTTCCCCGTATAGGCTTCGGCTCTTTCTTCTTCTTCCTGTTCAATTAATCCTTTCACCGTTGGTACTTCGGAGAAGTACGGCACACCTGATACTGCAAATTGGTTTTCTTGCGATTGAACAGGAATGCTTAATAGTAAGGTTTGATCGGTTTCCTCTGTTTCTGTCACCATTTCGGTTTCAGGCTCTCTGTCTTCCTCGTCTTCATCGTCATTATCTTCTTGTTCGATTTCCACTTCTTTTTCATGGTGAATGCGATTTGTGAACGTAACCTTGTACTGAAATAACTTTTCATTTTCTTTTTTGTCTTGTACATCAAAAAGCGAATAACTTTTTAACACTCGATCTCCTTGAATACTCGACAATTGATAGAACTCATTTCGTTCATCTTGAAAATCATTCGAATGAACCATGTATTCTCTAAGATTCTGTTTACGTTCTTCGATCGCTTCATTTGTATTCGTTACGTTGATGTAGGTTGGAATGAAACCCGATAGAAATTGTTCAGCTAACGGCTGCGACATGGTTTCCTCTACTTCTACATTCTCTTGATTTAACATCGCATTCGTTGTATTCAGTCCTGACCGAGTATTCACGGATAACATAACGGTTAGGATTGAAAAGATGACAATCGTTGCAAGCATTGACCATACAACTAAAGCTGTTCGCTTCGAATGGTCTTTTTTCATAGGACTTTTTCGCTTTTTAGGTACTTTAATTTGTTTCGTTCGGTTCTTAAATCGATCTAAGATTTTCATACAATCACCTACTTTCCGTTTCATTAGGCATTTTGTTAATGTACATCAAAAAAGATGTTACCTTTTGTAACACCTTCTTAGGTGAAGCGTCTTTTAAATACACTTTTTCTTGCTTACGATCCCCATTCGGTAGGTACGACATTTTATAGAAGGTATACCGATACGTGGCATACCCTCTTTTTCGTTCACCCTCAACAACTAACATAGTCAATTTGCTCAATTCTTTCACATAGACCACTGATCCTTTACCGACTGTGAAACCTAACGCTGAAAAGTGTTCATCCATGGTTTTGTATTTTGTGAGCATAAAAAATACCACTATCCTTTATCTGTAGTGGTTATGTCTTGAAACAGTATATATTTTAGTCCTTCTGATTCTTCCTGATACTGTTCGTCTTCATCCTCATGAACAATGAAGTGTGCAGTAATGTTTTTCAACACGTTATCCACAACCATTTTCACATCAACGACAAACTGTTCATAGACACCTTGTGCGATATATTGAACGTGTTCTTTCATCCTCTCTATTAATTGTTCTGCAACTTCTAGCATCCCTTGACTGTCCAGTTGATCCTCTAAATTTGAACGGTTTAATAAAATAACATTATTCATACTGCAATCATCCTTTCCGATTTAGTTTCTTGGAAAATGTTCGACTAAATAGTTTTGAAAGTACAATTCAATTACGCCTTCCTCTCTCAATTCGAGTACGGTGAAATAGAAATCATAACTCCCTTCTGTCCCTCGACTGTATTCATCCAAATGAACGTGTAATAACTCTCCTAATTCAGTGTGGCGTGTACATTCAGCCAACTGATCGAAGATTAGTTCCCATTGGCGTTGGATATTCTTCCTGATCAATAATTCATTCAATACAGATTCATTGACCACTTCAATGAACATCATACATTCATCCTCTTAATTCGTATTAGATTGGATGTGCAGATACTTGAAACAATAAAGATCATGATAAGACTGATGATACCCCTACCAATTGCCTGTTCTTTAATCGAGGCATACATAACAGTAAACGCTATAATAGTAGTGATTATCAAGAAACCTAAGAGTAAAAGGGAAGCAAAAATAGATCTTATCAACGATATAACCTCCTTAATTTAGGAAGACAAAATATAAATTTGAAAGAAAAGAGTTATAACTTCAAAAAGAAAAGGACTGCTAAGGCAGTCCTCATAATAAATTCTGATTTATCGGTCAGTCATATAGTCTCACAAAATAAATTCTTTCCCATGATTACGTAAGAATTCGACATCTTCCCTGTAATGTTCAAGGTGCCCTTCTTTTATCATTTTCTGAAAAGCAATATTACCGTGATTTGCTTTTTCAACAATATAGCGACATAACCCTTCAATTCTAAGAATGACCATTTCAAATAATCCTTTCTCAACTCCTTTGAGCCCATAAGCTTCAAAAAAGATATTAATTCTTTCTTTTTTTCTCGGTGCATCGACCGACTGATCATAATAAACATGATTGCCTTCCTCATTATAAGTAATTCTACTTAAAGGGACACACGTATATAGAGTATATGCGATATCCCACAACCTTGGACCAGGCGCAGCTACATCGAAATCTATAATACCTACAGGTCTTTCATCTTTAAATATAATATTGTACAACGCAAAGTCATTATGGCAAATAACCTCTTTCAAATCAGGTGTATTTATCATCGGTTCCCAATCGCTTAACAAATCAAAGTCACAAACCGAATCATGATATAATCGGAGCATATTTGCAATTTCTTTTAAGATTAGGTTAGACCGCATATAATCTTTAACTGGATCATTTCCTGCTTCTCCTTCAATATAGCTTAATACCTCTCTACCATTCTCATCAACACCCATAAATTTTGGAGAATAAATAAAATCCTTATCTTCTAAATGGAGTAAAAGCTTATGAATTTTACTGCTATCATGATTTTGATTTCGACGTACTGTATTACCAGAACGGTAAACACTTGATACGTTTCCACCTACTAATAATTCATCCTGTTCACTTGTCATATGAATTTCCTCCTAGAAGTTCGCTTATTAAAAATCAAACACAAGAAATAATTAATTTGGAGCTCTCAACTAAAAAAGTTCTACATCTTTCTCTGAAAATCCTCTCTAGAAAAGACAGCAAAAGAATCCAAGATATACCTTGGACGCTGTCCAAACCTGCAAGCTAATTTAGCTTGACCAAAGGTTACTATCATCCCCCATCCCCCAATCTTGGGGGCGACCCTAGCCGGTAGGCGAACAAAAAAAGTGTTTTTTTGTTAGGCCAAGAGGGTGTACTTCCGATACTCTATCAACTCCTTAAATTCCTTTCACTCTGTTTCAGTCAGCCATTTACCGTTGACAGATACAATATACGGAGCCTTGGCTTAGGCATGTACCATATCTTTGACTTCCCCCAACCACACATCAAGCATTTTTTCTTGTTTCTTGGTCATTTCAGCATTAGTGACCATATCCGATAGCTGATTTGTACCTAACACTTGATCCGCTTCAAGAACCATCTTCATCGATGGCGCACATGAATTACCTAACCAACGCTTGGTCTTTTCATAGAATTCTTCTTCGGGATTCATCAACAGACTTAAGCGACCAAAGTCGCCTATGAAGTCTTGCCAAAATTGGCTCGTTTCCCATTTAGAACGTGGTTTCTCTTTGTCTTTATCCGCAAACCGAATATAGTTATTCACAACCTGCATAGCGATATCTAAAAATTGATTGGTTTTCATTAAAGAGAGAATGGCTTTTTGCGCCCGTTCGTTCTTCATTCGTAATTCATACCGATTCCAGTCGTCCATGTCCTCAATCGGTATGTCGTATTTTTCAGCCTGTTCATAATTCTTCTCGTAGAAACAAAGGTACGTTTCTGACTTTTTCGAGCCGAAATATAAAGTTGTTCCTCCGTTTGATCCATCCTTTATACTGACCGACCCATTAAAATCAGACTTCCTAAACCTTGATATAGCTTCGCCATTCTGAACCTTTTCAAGCAAATAAGGAACCGTGAAATAGGTCTTCCGATCATCGATCGCAATATCAACTCGACTAAACTTGCCATTCAAGTTCAAGCAATCTTGAAAGAAATCGAACCATGTTTTGTTCCGAGCCTTTAAAAACGTTTCAAATTGCCTGCACCCTTTCCCTGACATTTCTACCAATATCCCTCGGCTATCACCTGGCTTCGAATAGAAGACTTTGATTTGATCGAGTTGAAACGTACCAACGTAACCATAAAAGCCTGAATCTAATTCCTGCATATATGCTTTCTTTAGATGAACCACCTTTTCAAGAATCAATTCCACATCGTGTGTTTTGAACGATACCCTGACGTAATCCATCATAGCGGTTAATTCATGTTCCACTCCGTTCACCTCTGTTTCTTGTTTTTAATTACTACCCCCCTGTTAGCTAGGGGGGGTTGTTACAGTAGGTCACTCGCTGCGCTCATTCCCTACGCTTGTTTCCGAGGCTGTCGCTACGTTGCCACTGGCGACTGCCGTCGCCGACGCGCCAACCTCTACAACTGACGCTTTCTCAATCTCTTTCATAAAATCATATCCTTTCGGGACAAATGGGCTGTAAAATTCCATAATGGTTGATGTCCCACTATCGGCATAGCCACGCCCTTTTACATTCTTATTGATGAACGTTTTGTCTGTATCGCCAAACATCATGCCATAGCCTGTTTCGGACATTCTTCCAAGCGTGACACGAAAGTTAAACTGGTCACGTATCCCATCCGCTAGATACTTAGCGTCAGGTCTTTGTGCTCCAAGCACTAAAAAATAACCCATCTGCCGACCTAGCATGACGAGTTGTTTCATGTATCCCATAGCTTCACTACGCTCTTTCATTTCAAGTAAATCCATAAACGCCACATATTCATCAAAGAAGATAAACACAGGTGGCAATCCTAAATAGGCATAGTTCTCACCTGTTCGATAATTCGGCATGTTCTTCATGTCTTCGGATCGTTTCATCATACCCTCAACTGATTTTCTTAGTGTCATAAGAATACCTGACGATTTAGAAAAGACCGTCCCTTTAGGGAGTACCGCTTCTAAATCCGCTAAGTCCGCATTCTTTGGATCAAGGATCTTAATTTCTGCATTCGACTTTAGAACGGATTGAATAATGGTTAAGATAAAATACGTTTTACCTCCACCAGTTCCCCCTGCTATTAACATATGAGGAAGTTTATCAAACGACCAATAGACCCCATCCATGAGCTTCATTGACCCATTTTGAACAGTTACTTCTTGGATTGGGATACGCTTTTTGCTAGCGTCATATAACAGCTTAAACACGACAAAGTTTTCTTCTACTTCTCGATCTACGAGATCACAAAAAAGACCATTCTCTAAGTCTTTTCCGACATTTAGAAAACGATCTTGAAATCTACTCATATCCATAGACAGTCTGACGTAGATATGACCTTTCTTTTTCTTATAGTAAGCTCTAGGAAAGTAGGTGATTTTATTTGTTGTCACCTTTTTATCCGACCACTGAGATTCACCTTGAACCCTTTCCTCTTCTACAAACCGATTGGAATAAAACATTCGTGTAATCTTTTGCCTATGCCAAATGCTTTTATACGTATCATGTAATGAGAAATACGCTATCCCAACAGCAAGTAAACCTGTAAAGATCGATAAGCCTATGCCTTTCAAAATGAGTGACCAATTCCATTCTTTATATTGCAGAAACACTTGATACTCATAAATATCTGTCCAATTCGATACTGGAAAATGATCTTTAAAATAAAAGAACCCAATAACGAGGAACACTGGTATGAAAATGATCATTCCTGCGTTTCGTAATCCATTTTTCATATGAGGTAAAATTCTATGACCACGATATCTCCATAATCGATCTCTGAAAGTCATTAACTCTGTCCCCCTAATCTTGATTCCTAAATATGAATAAGTTTAAAAGTAAACGTTGATATAACCATAAATAATAAACCTATTCAAAAAAATAGCTCCTTTATAGGAGCATTCTGAAGTAATAACGTTAATATTCTGTGGGAGGTATAACTTCAGTTAACCTCTTGGCTTACTCTCACGATAGCAATACACATTAATTTCTAAGATTTCATCTTTATATTCAAATTCACGTGTACTCACTATATAACCCCAACCATTAACCAAAAACACGTCATCTTTTTCTGGAATAAAAATTTCCCGTTCAAATTCAACAATTTTTTTAATTTCATTTTTGCCATCATCAAGATTATAGATTAGTTTAGTTTTCATCTTATCACCTCAGTCTAATCTACGAGTAGTAAGAGAGGAAGTTTCAACAAACCGAACGACAGTACTCTCCCTCTCATATCTTTTTTGGTGACTCAGTTAAAAGATATAAATTATATCATTATAAAAGCGTACTAGATCTCTTAATCTAGCACGCTATAATTACCCTATTTCTTCTCTGCTCCTGCTCCCACCGGCTCTTTAGTATCGTGTTGTTTTTTTTCAAGGGTTGTTTTTTGTGATTGTCCTGCCGGTAAAATGTCCTCTGCTGTTAATGTATAAATAACATTAGCAAAGTTACCGTTTGCCTGTGCTCTCGCTGTAATACGAGGATGTACCAATTCAACCTCACTCATAAACTCAAATTCTTTCAAATCAATATAATCAGGGATCGTCACTTCAATTTGCCCTTTTTGAATACTTGAACCTAAGTTATAAATTCTCGCTTCTAGTATATCTGTTCTTTCTCCTCTTTCACCTTTAGTACGATCAAAATAAAACTTTTCTCTTTCAAGACCCATAAAAATTAATGTTCCGAATGTATCCTTAGAAATTGGCGCAATTCCACTTTTAAAATTCATTATAATTTCCTCTTTTCTTTAGATTAGTTTTTGTTTGCTCTCTTCGTCTATTTTCCGTTTTATTTATATAAAAAAAATTCGCTCAGGTTCTGATTCCATCATGGCGCTTATCAGTCGCTTTCCTTGCGACCTAGTAGGTCAGAGATATGACCATCAGCACGAATATTCGTCCCTGCTACAGCATTTCAACAAGTGTTAGCTGTGTCCACTTAATACTCACGGACGTGACATGTTTAACTTAGTACGCTATAATAAACTTTCCTAGGGTTTATTAGGGAGCGTATCTGACTTGTCAGGTGCGCTTTCTTTCTATATGTAGTTATCAATGTTCATACAATCCTTTCTTGTATCTTCAACTATCCTTTAAGTGGTCTAGCTTCACACTCAGTACATACCCTCAAATACCGATATTTGTTGTCTTCCAACTCTGTAATTCTTAGAAATCCTTCTATAAGAAACACCGTGTTCTAGAAGTTTCTGAATAACTCTTTTTGAAATTGGCTGTTTCATATAGTGGTCTACCTTCACACTATGTAAGGCCAATTTCATTCTAGCTTGCCAGTCACCCTCCATTTGTTTAGCGAGAGGTATTGCCTGCTTCATTAGAGATTGCATTTCTTGAAAAGTCATAAGTAACTCCTTTTATTTAGTTTCATCTCTTATCCACTTCAAAAGAAATTTTTTTGTTTCTTGAGCTGGAAACATCCATTTACCTCCGATCTTATATTTAGGAAAATCAGGGTGAAAGAAAAATTTCTCTTGTATGGTATTCCAACTTAAGCATGTTCTTCTTTTTAACTCTGCTGAATCCCAATAAACTAATTCAACATCTGCATATTTTATTTTCTCTTCTAATTTCTCTAAATAAAGCTCCCTAATCTCATGCTCATCAACTTGAATGTTCAACATGTTTAACACCTCACTTTGCTACGTTTTGTATCAACCTGTTTACAATGATAAGATACATATCGTATCATGTCAATACATATCAAGAAACTTTTTGTAGCAAATATTTATATTGATACGTTCTGTATTGTAAAATGGTAATAATGATACAGAATGGTGGTTAGTATAATGGAGTTTGGCGACAGAATAGCTCATTTACGAAGAGGCAAAAATTTAACACAAGCGGAATTAGCTGATTCTATTGGTATTACTAGAGCTTCATTGTCTCATTATGAGAAAAATCGACGTGAGCCTGATTATGCTACTTTAAAAGTCATAGCTAATTTCTTCGGTGTTACTGTAGATTATTTATTAGGAACTATTGAAAATGAGGAAGTAGATACTATTGCTGCTCACCATGATAGTGATGAATGGTCAGAAGATGAGTTAAAAGAAATTGAAAAATTCAAGGAGTTTGTACGTATTAAACGCTTAGATAAAAACAAGGAGTGATTAAATGTACGAAAAACTACTAAGGGAGACTGAACATCATGAAATAGACACCTACGAGAAACCTATGTCAGAAAAAATAAAAGGACTATATTCTGATAAAGTTGTGCTCATTAATCAGAATATAGATTCAAATGTTGAAAAAACTTGCATACTTGCTGAGGAGCTTGGTCATTATCATACTTCTTCGGGTAACATATTAGATCAGAAAAAATTAATTAATCGCAAACAGGAGAAAAAAGCTAGGAATTGGGCATATAAAAGGTTAGTTCCAATTTCGAAAATCATAAAAGCTTATAATAGCGGGATTAAAAACAACTACGAGCTTGCATCATTCTTAGGTGTAACAGAAGAATTTTTAGTAGAAGCATTAATAAGGTATAAAGAAAAATATGGTTTAACATATGAGACCGAACAATTTATCATTTCATTTGAGCCTCTCATAATTAAACAGAAGTGATGAAAATAACCTTTTTATTTTTCTATAAAAACCGAACATACATTCTTATAAAAGGAGAGGATTTATATGGCAACCTTTAGAAAGCTTAAAAGCGGTCGTTGGCAAGCGCGGGTATCAAAAGAAGGTAAGGAATTCTCAATTGGAACGTTTAAGCAAAAAAAAGAAGCTGAGATCGAAGCGGGACGTGTTGAAGAGAGGATTTTTTATGGACATACTATAAAGGACAAAAATATTCTATTTGAAGAATTAGCTTTAGATTGGCTTAATAATCATAAGAAAACAGAGTTAGAAAGCTCAACATATGAACAATACGAGATGGCAATTCGTTTGCATATATTACCCGAGTTTGGAAGAAGAAAAGCCATGCTTATTAAGAGAACAGATATCAAGAAATGGGTAAATCAATATTCTGAGATTAAAAAACCAAATGGTGATCTTAAATATTCTTATGGCACTAGAATAAGATATCTTTCTGTCTTAAAAAGTATATTTCATTATGCCGTTCACGAAATTGAATTATTAGAAAAAAGCCCAAGCCATCAAATTATCTCCTCCTAAAGTTGCTAGGATATCAACTAAGCAGATAAAATATTTTAGTTTAAATGAGTTAAACCAGTTACTTGATTACATGGATGGTTACAAGACACAACGTTTTAACGAGTACAATTACTATCGAATGTTAATGTATTTTTTAAGTCAAACTGGTTTAAGGATAAGCGAAGCATTAGCTCTTAGATGGTCAGATATCTATGACGGAAAAGTAACTGTGGAGAGACAAACAAGCAGAGGAAATAATAATCAAATTGTCTTAAAGACGCTAAAAAGTACATCTAGTTATCGAACTATCGGCTTGAATCCTGACCTCGTATTAGAATTAAGCCAGTTTAAATCATTACAAGAGAAATTAAGCTCTATATACGACACTTTTAAAATAAACAGTGATGAAATAATTTTTCAAAACTCTATGGGTAACTATTTAACTCCATCTGTGGTTAGAGAAGTCATTAAAGGTCACTGCAAACGTGCAGGTGTTTCGTATAAAGGTACTCATGGATTTAGACACACACATGCTGTATTACTCTTAGAAGCAGGTGCAAGCTTATTATATGTATCGAAAAGACTAGGACATAAATCCACAGACATTACCTCTAGTACTTACTTAGATGTCACTAAAAAAATAGAAGAAGACGAACTAGAAAAGTTCGCCTCCTACACTAAAAGGTAATCTGAATCGGCATAAAATCGGCACGTTTCAAAATCCTCGTATTTAATTCAATCCAAACCCCTTATGAATAAAGGTTTTAGCTTATTACCCGATTGAACCTTCCATTTCGAACTTAATCAGTCTGTTCATCTCAACTGCATATTCCATTGGAAGTTCTTTTGTGAATGGCTCGATGAAGCCCATGACGATCATCTCTGTTGCTTCTTGCTCAGAGATACCGCGGCTCATTAGGTAGAAGAGTTGATCTTCTGATACCTTTGATACCGTTGCTTCGTGCTCGAGTGTGATGTTATTGTTTAAGATTTCGTTGTACGGGATTGTGTCTGATGTGGATTGGTTATCCATGATCAGGGTATCGCACTCAATCTTGGATTTTGATCCTTCAGAGCGACGTCCGAAGTGACAGATTCCACGATAAGTTACTTTACCGCCGTGTTTTGAAATCGATTTTGAAACAATGGTTGAAGAACAGTTAGGTGCAAGGTGTGTTACTTTTGCGCCTGCATCTTGGTGCTGTCCTTTACCAAGCGATTGCGATTGAAAGGATTGTACCTTTTGCTCCTTCGCCACGCATGATTACTGCTGGGTATTTCATTGTTAATTTTGAACCGATGTTACCATCAACCCATTCCATTGTAGCGCCTGCATCTGCAACTGCACGTTTTGTAACGAGGTTGAAGATGTTTGGAGCCCAGTTCTGGATTGTTGTGTAACGGCAGTAAGCATTGTCTTTAACGATGATTTCTACTACGGCACTGTGTAGAGAGTTCGTTGTGTACACAGGTGCTGTACAACCTTCTACATAGTGTACAGAACTGTCTTCATCCGCAATGATTAGCGTACGCTCAAATTGACCCATGTTCTCAGAGTTTATACGGAAATACGCTTGTAGAGGTGTTTCCGTTTTAACGCCTTTAGGTACATAGATAAATGATCCACCAGACCATACGGCTGAGTTTAGTGCTGCGAACTTATTATCCGTTGGAGGGATAATTTTTCCAAAGTGCTCTCTGAAGATATCTTCGTTTTCGCGAAGAGCAGAATCTGTATCTTTAAAAATGATCCCAAGATCCGTAAGCTCTTGCTTCATATTGTGATAAACAACCTCAGATTCGTACTGAGCAGATACACCAGCTAGATACTTTTGCTCTGCTTCAGGAATACCAAGTTTATCAAATGTGTTTTTAATTTCTTCTGGTACTTCATCCCATGAACGTTCTGTTTGCTCAGAAGCTTTTACATAATACGTGATATCATCAAAGTTTAACTCTGATAAGTCGCCGCCCCATTGTGGCATAGGCATTTTGTAAAATAACTCAAGAGACTTAAGGCGGAAATCAAGCATCCATTGTGGTTCATTCTTCATACTTGAAATTTCTTCAACGATTTCCTTCGTCAACCCACGTCCTGAACGAAAAATCGATACGTCACGGTCCGAAAATCCATATTTATATTCACCAATATCCGGCATTTTCTTTGCCATTGTGAATCCCTCCTACTTTAGAATCAACTTGCTTATTTGTCTTGCTCGTTCAGCCCTTGTTCCATTGCCTTCCAGGCAAGTGTCGCGCATTTGATTCGTGCAGGGAATTTCGCTACACCCTGCAACGCCTCAATATCACCTAAATCAAACAAGTCTTCATCGTATTCCTTGCCAAGCATCATATCTGAGAAAATCTCAGACATTTTTAAAGCATCCTCAACCTTCAAGCCTTTCACAGCTTGAGTCATCATTGATGCTGATGCCAGACTGATGGAGCAGCCTTCACCTTCAAACTTGGCTGTTTCTACCTGTCCATCTTCAATTTTCATTTGAATTTGAACGCGGTCTCCGCAGGTTGGATTATTAAGGTTCACTGTTAGTGTATCATTAGATAGCTCCCCACGGTTACGCGGGTTTTTGTAGTGATCCATAATAACCTGCCGATAGAGCGTGTCGAGATTATGAGAAGACATCACCGAAATACTCCTTTGTTTTAACTAGACCATCTTTTAAGGCGTCGATATCTTCCTCTGTGTTGTACACATAATAGCTTGCACGTGCTGTTGCCGTTACATTTAGCCATTTCATTAAGAGCTGTGCACAATGATGTCCTGCCCGCACTGCTATACCTTCTGCATCAAGTACAGTCGCTACATCATGCGGATGAATATCATCCAAGCTGGAACGTCACCACTCCTGCCCGTTTTTTAGGGCCAAAGATCGTTAGTCCTTCAATTTCTGTCAAACGTTCAAAACTATATGTCACTAGTTCCTGCTCGTGTTGCTCAATCGCATCGAAACCTAGATCCTGTATAAAATCAATCGCTGCTCCTAGTCCAATTGCCCCTGCAATGATAGGGGTCCCACCTTCAAATTTCCACGGCAACTCTTTCCATGTTGATTCATATAGACCAACAAAGTCAATCATCTCTCCGCCAAATTCAAATGGTTCCATGTTCTCGAGCAAATGCTTCTTCCCATATAATACACCGATTCCTGTAGGTCCACCAAGTTTATGTCCTGAAAAGGCGAAGAAATCGCAATCCAAATCTTGGACATCAATTTTGATGTGAGGTGCACTTTGTGCTCCATCAACGACCATGACAGCTCCATTTTTATGAGCAAGCTGCGCAAGTTCCTTTACAGGATTAATCGTTCCAAGAACGTTGGATACCTGCATAACAGAAACAATCTTTGTATTCGATGTAATAATGGTTTGTGCCTCAGCCATATCAATAGTTCCATCCTCAAGTAAGGTTAGGTACTTAAGAGTTGCACCAGTTGCCTTAGCTACTTGCTGCCACGGAATGATATTACTATGATGCTCCATTGGTGTAATGACAATTTCGTCACCTTCAGCTAGGTTTGCTTTTCCATAGCTTGAAGCAACCATGTTAATTGCCGTCGTTGTACCCCGAGTGAAGATCACTTCCTGGGTTGACTCTGCACCAATAAAAGACCGAACCTTTTCTCTGGCACCTTCATACTCATCAGTTGCCATTGTACCAAGGGTGTGAACCCCTCTGTGTACATTCGAGTTATAGCGACGGTAATAATCATCAAGTTTCTCAATCACCGTATAAGGCTTTTGAGACGTAGCCGAGCTATCCAAGTAAACAAGCGGTTTACCGTTGACGTTTTGATCAAGAAGCGGAAATAGCTTCTTGATTTCCTTGGCATTCATTACTTAACTTTCCTTTCAATCGCTTCACGTAAACGTTCTTTAACGGACTCGATTGGAAGTTCATTCACAACTGGTGCAAGGAAACCATGGATAACCAAACGCTCTGCTTCATGGCGAGAAATACCGCGGCTCATTAGATAGAACATCTGAAGTGGATCAATACGGCCAACGGATGCAGCGTGACCAGCTGTTACATCATCTTCATCAATTAGAAGGATTGGGTTTGCATCCCCTCTTGCCTTCTCACTAAGCATAAGAATACGTTCAGTCTGCTCACCGTTTGATTTTGTTGCGCCGTGCTCAATTTTAGAAATACCGTTAAAAATAACTGAAGCAGCTTCTTTCATGACACCATGCTTCAAGATCTGTCCATCAGAGTTCTTACCATGATGGTAAACCGTTGTTGTAATATTTTGCTTCTGTGACCCTGTTCCAACAGTTACCGACTTAGTATCTGCTGTTGAACCATCACCAATTAGGTGTGTAGAGTTCTCAGAAACTGTGTCTCCGTTATTCATTAATCCAAGTGCCCATTCTAAACGTCCGTCACGAGCAACATGTCCACGACGTACAATATAGGATGTGACTTGATCATCTAAATTATCAACTGCACCAAAGGAAACACGTGCGTTTGCACCAACATGAACCTCAGCAATAATGTTTGCAAGTGACGCTTTTTCACCTGTAGATGCATAGTTCTCTACATACGTTACTGAGCTATTGTCTTCAGCTACAATAACAACATGATTAAACAATCCGCCATCTGCTTGGTTTTGTGCAAATACAGCTTGAAGCGGTAGTTCTACTTCTACGTTTCTTGGAACGTATACAAATACCCCACCAGCCATTAGTGCTGCATTAATCGCAGTCAAACGATTCTCAGTTGAATCTACTACATCTTTGAAAAGGTACTTTTGAAGTAAGTCGCTGTGTTCTTGTACAGCAGTCTTCAGATCGGTGAAGATCACTCCTTGTTTAGCAAGTGCCTCAGAGACCTTACTGAAAGTAGTATCGCCATTTTCCTGAACAATGACATTTTCAACATCTTTTTCAACAAGAGATTGAATGCCTTCCGGAAGTGCATCAAGAGATGTTACTATTTTATTTTCCACTAATTCATGAGTGAAAGATGTGAAGTTCCATTTAACAATCTTCGTTTTATCTGGCTTAGGAAGCTCAAGTGTTTCCACCTGAGACACTGCGTTCATACGTAGTTCGTGTAGCCATTTTGGTTCATTTAGTTCTTTAGATAGTGTTTGAACAGCATCCTGCCAAACCTGTACGTTTGTCTCAACTGGCATATATACCCACCCTTTATTGTTGATCTACTTTTTATTATGCTTCCTGATTTACACGCTCGTCTTCAATACCAAGCTCTGTTTTGATCCAGTCATATCCTTCTGCTTCTAAGCGTTCTGCAAGTTCTGGACCACCAGACTTAACGATACGTCCCTGCATCATCACATGGACTTTATCAGGAGTAATGTAGTTCAACAGACGTTGGTAGTGAGTGATAATTAGACAGCCAAAGTCCTCGCTGCGCATTTCATTTACACCTGTTGATACAACTTTAAGTGCATCAATATCAAGACCTGAGTCAATCTCATCTAAGATCGCAATTTTCGGCTCAAGCATAAGCAGTTGAAGAATTTCATTACGCTTCTTCTCCCCACCAGAGAAACCTTCGTTTAGGTAACGTTGTGAAAATGATTGATCCATATCAAGAACGTCCATCTTTTTATCCATTTTACGGATAAATTTCATTAGAGAGATTTCTTCGCCTTCTTCGCGTCCTGAGTTAATAGCAGAGCGAAGGAAGTCAGCATTTGTGATCCCGCTGATTTCACTTGGGTATTGCATAGCTAGAAATAGACCTGCTTGTGCACGTTCGTCTACTTCCATTTCAAGAACATCTTCCCCGTCCATATGAATCGAACCGCTTGTGATTTCATATTTAGGATGTCCCATAATAGCTGAAGCCAATGTAGATTTACCTGTTCCGTTTGGTCCCATAATTGCGTGAATTTCTCCACCTTTAACTTCTAGGTTAAAGTCTCTGAGAATGTGTTTTCCCTCTATTGATACGTTCAAATTCTCGATTTTTAAATGTGATGCTGCCATTTTCACTACCTCCAATTTATATGTCCCACAGCAATTACCATGTGCGACCATTCGTTTTACTTATTATCATTCTATTCTCATTCTAATCTTATAACAAATCCAACCTGAGTTCAAGGTACGCAACCTAATTGCGAAACTCTATTGTAACAAAAAAAGAAGCAACACCCAAGGGCGTTGCTAGAACATGTATTCACTTATTGAAAAGCTTTGTCTGAACCAGGACTTTTCAGCTTCTGAATGGCTTCTTGCACCAATGTAACCCCTTGGCTCATCGCTGCCCCACCACCAAATGCTGCTGCCACTCCTACTGATTCAAGGATCTCGTCCTCACTACAGCCTTGATCAAGACAACCTTTAGTATGATAGATAATACAGTATTCGTCTTGAGAATAGACACTTATTCCAAGAGCAATTAACTGTTTCCCTTTTTTCGTTAAAGTTCCCTCTTCAAAACACGTTTCCGTAAATTTATTATAACTTTTCGCAATATGAGGCAGTTTCTGTGTAAAGGATTGTAATCCCTCTTTGTACGTATGAAGTGCCTCTTGTATTGTATTATCTTGCTGGGATTGCTGTTGATCCATCTCTCTCAAACCCCTTCTACTTAGCTTAGTATGCCAGTAGTATGAGCTTATTTATAAGGAGTTATGCGAAAAAAATAGCACACCTAATTTGGTGTGCTACATGTTGTTATGTTGCTATTCTGTTACTGGTACAACCGCACCTTCATAGTTTTCATTAATAAAGTTTGTGATTTCTTCAGAGTGAAGAACCTCAACTAACTTTTGAATATCCTCACGATCTTCTTCACCAGCACGAACAACGATTAAGTTGGCAAATGGATTATCAGAATCACCTGACTCAGTGATTAAACCATCATCTGTAGGATTAAGATCAATCTCAAGTGCATAGTTTGCATTAATAATGATTGCGTCTCCTTCGTTGTTTTCGTACGCCTGAGGAAGCAATGCAGGATCAACATTGTTCACAAACTCAAGATTTTTCGGGTTTTCTTCAATATCATCTAGTGTCGCTTCATAACCAACGCCATCTGCAAGTGTAATAAGGTTCTCTTGAGCTAGCAAATGAAGAGCACGTCCTTCTTCAGCCACGTTATTACTGAAAATAATCGTACCGCCATCAGGAATCTCATCCACACTGTCATATTGAGACGAATACAATGCGTAAGGTTCGATGTGAATAGCTCCAGCTACTGCAAAGTCATAGCCAAACTCTTCTGTTTGTTGATCTAGATAAGGCTGATGTTGAAAGAAGTTCGCGTCCACTTCTTCGCCATCTAAAGCAATGTTAGGGATGACATAGTCTTGAGCGACAACAATGTCTAGCTCAATTCCTTCTTCTTCTAATGTACTAGCTGCTTCCTCAAGAATTTCAGCATGAGGTGTGTTTGACGCACTAATCTTAAGGGTTGTTGTTTCCTCTTCAGCAGGTGTGTCCCCGCCTGTAGTACTACCAGTGTCACCGTTGTTGCTGTCTTCATCACCTGATGTCCCGCAAGCTGCTAGTGCTAGTACAAGACCTGCCGTTCCAAGCGTACCTAAGAATTTTTTCATGTCTCTTTCCCCCATCTCTTTTTATCGTTTGTCTGTAATATATGTGAAAAAATCGCCGATCCACTGGACGATAAATACAACCAGTAGAATTACGATTGTTGCCACCAAGGTTACATCGCTATTCCCTCTCTGGAACCCTTCTTGATAAGCAAGTGTTCCAAGACCACCGCCACCTACAATACCAGCCATTGCTGTATAACCAATCATCGCAATTGTAGTGACTGTAATCCCTGAAATAAGTGCAGGTGTTGACTCTGGTAATAACACTTTAAAGATAATTGTTGTAGAAGAAGCTCCCATTGATTGCGCAGCTTCCACAACCCCACGGTCAATTTCACGCAGTGCGATTTCAACCATCCGTGCATAAAATGGAGCAGCCCCTATGATTAACGCAGGCAGTGCTGCAGTTGGACCTAGAAAGGTCCCAACAAGAAATTTGGTTAAAGGAATAATGAGAATTAACAAAATAACAAATGGGATCGATCGTGTAATATTCACATAGGCTGCAATGACCGCATTTACCGGTCTATTCGCCCATAGATTTCCCCTACCAGTTAAATATAACAGTAAACCGAGTAGAATACCAAGAATAAATGTGGCAATTAGTGAAATTCCCGTCATATAGAGAGTTTCAACTGTTGCATCCCACATTCGATCCCAACTAACTTTAGGAAATAGTGTCTCAAGCACGGCGTAACACCTCCGCTTCAACCTCTTTGGTCATAATAAAATCTAATGCTTTTTTCTTTTCCGACTCATCACCTGTGATTTGAATAAATAATGTACCGTAAGATCCACCTCGAACCTTGGTAATTTTCCCGTGAAGAATCGATACATCAATTTGGAAGGTACGGATTAATTCAGAGATCAAAGGACGCTCTGCACTTGTACCAGAAAAAGTGAGCTGAACAACATCTCCTGATCCCGCTTCACTTAGAATCTCCTGGATTGTCTCTTCCGTATCATCCTGCTCTGTAATTTGTTTTAAGAATTCTTTTGTCATCTCTTCTTTAGGCTGACGGAATACATCTAGGACTGGTCCTTTTTCTACGATCTGACCATTATCCATAACCGCTACCTCTGAACAAATTTTACGGATGACATGCATTTCATGTGTAATAAGCACAATGGTAAGGTTTAGTTTTTTATTGATATCAACTAAAAGGTCTAGGATCGACTCAGTTGTTTTAGGGTCCAGAGCAGATGTGGCTTCATCACATAACAACACCTTTGGATTATTGGCTAATGCCCTTGCAATCCCTACCCGTTGCTTTTGTCCACCACTCAGTTGTGAAGGATAGCTTTTGTCACGACCCTCTAGTCCAACTAGCTGAATCAATTCTTTAACTCGCTTGTCTCGTTGCTCACCTTTCACACCAGCAATCTCAAGAGGGAAGGCAATATTGTCATATACAGTGCGCGACCATAATAAATTAAAATGTTGAAAAATCATACCCATTTCCTGGCGTGATTTTCGTAATTCTTTAGTTGTTAATTTAGAAATGTCTCGTCCATCTATTTTGACCTCTCCACTAGTCGGGCGCTCTAACATATTTAGCATGCGAATCAGTGTACTTTTTCCCGCACCACTATATCCGATGATGCCAAAAATCCCGCCTTTTTCAATGGTCAAATCAATTCCATCTACAGCCGTCACTGCTCCACTTTTTAGCTCAAATATTTTTTGTAATCCTTTTAATACAATCACTTTGTAATCCTCACTTTCTATTAAACTATATAGAAAAAAACCTTCCCGCAGATAAGCAGAAGGTTTATATTAATCCCTCTCTCATCTTTCAAAGTGAATCATCACTTTGCTTGGATTTAGCACCTGCAGAACCGAAATCAGTTCCGTGGTTGCCGGGCATCAAAGGGCCAGTCCCTCCGCCACTCTCGATAAGAGTTATTAAATTTTTATGTTAGATTTTATGCTAAGTTGGGAAAATCATAGCATGCTATTGTAGCTTGGTCAATTCTTTTCAACAACTAGTGGTGCTGGAATATCTTTCTGACGTCTTCCAAATACAAAATAGAAATAAATGGACCCGATTAAATACAGACAAGCTGTAATCGAAAAAACAATCGCGTAGCCAGTGTACGAACCATATGCCAACACAATTCCCATTGAGACAGGTCCCATTACTGCCCAACCTAATTGGAAAACCATTTGACCAAGTGAGTTGGCAAGTCCTCTCATAGATGGATCAACCAAACGCATCATCAGGGCAGAATGAATAGGGTTTCCTGCATTCATTAACGCTTGTCTAAACAGGAATCCAATCACTGCTAGCCATAGAATTTCGGTGTAAGCAGATAATAGAAGGAATGGCAGAGAACCAAGCTGTAAAATGACCACTGCCCTTACCTCTCCAAACCGCTTAACAACACTCGGACCGATTAGTAAGGCAACTGCCGTCATCGCCTGTCCTAACGCAAGAATGATACCTACTAAAGAATAACTAATGTCAAAGCGATCCGTGAAATAAAGGTTAAGATACGGGATTACCAAGCCTGATCCAAACCCAATTAAGATGCTAGCAATAGCAAATAGAAGAATTAATTTTAAAGAATCTTTTTTCTCAGCTAATTGCTTAAAGCCTGACAGTCGTCTCGTTTGAATCGTTTGTACCTTTCGTTCTTCTTTGATTTTGAAAAGTGGTAATAACCCAATGCAGACAATGAATACACCTACTAATAATGTAAACCTCACGCTATTAAGCATCGTTATCTGAAACAGGCTATGTAGGGCATCTGTCATCACACCACCCAAGCAAATTTCCGATAACATTTGCCGCCATCATAAATGCTGCATTTAGACTAAATAGATGTACTCTCTCAGATTCCCTTGAATTCTCAGCAAGAAGTGGAATAGCCGTGACTTGAATAAAAGCCATAAAAAATCCTGTGACAAAGGCTCCTATTATCAATAAGTCCTCTGCAATGCCAATGCTTCTTAAAATTAAGCTAAGCATAACCGCCACAGAACCTATGACAATTAACCGCTTTCGACCAAGCCGATCACTTAAGAGTCCAACTGGCAGAAGTGCAATAGCTGTTGCTGTGGCTTGCATTGCGATCACGCGTCCATTCACATCATCCGAAAAACCCAACTCACGAATATAATAATTATAAATTACCATAAAAATGCCCATTCCTACATTAAGCAAAAAAGACGCTATCAGGAATAGACGAATATTTTTGTTATAGCCTTTTAATTTACTCGACCATTCTTTTGCAAATTGAGCCATCTGCCCTCACCTATACCCGTTCTTATTTCGCTACCCTAAGTAATCATATACGAAGTCTGTTAAGATGAGAAGACTTAAGTACAAGAAACACTAAAAAAACCCATCAAGGCAAGTTGCACTTGATGGGTTTAACATTCGATTAATCTTCGCTAATCATTGTGTTGTATTCGTCTGCAGACATAAGCTTCTCAACTTCTGCAGAGTCTTTAGGCTCAACAACAATCATCCAAGCCTTTTCATATGGTGATTCATTAACGAATTCAGGTGAATCATCTAACTCTTCGTTAATTTCAACTACTTTTCCACTAATAGGAGCATACAGCTCAGAAACGGTTTTTACAGACTCAACACTGCCAAACGGCTCGTCCGCTTCAATTTCATCGCCAACCTCTGGTAGTTCAACAAACACGATGTCTCCAAGCTCAGACTGAGCGAAGTCTGTAATACCAATACGGACTTTCTCTCCTTCAGTTTTGACCCACTCGTGTTCCTCTGAATATTTAAGTTCTGCTGGTAATTTGTTGCTCATGTTATAACCCCTCCATCAACTTGTTCGATTCTGCATTCATTATAACCGAACTTCCTCATAAAAAAAACGAGTTAGCTCCAGTTTTGTTCAAATTGTTCTTCCTTAAATCCAAGAGTTACCTTGCTACCATCTGTTGTAATTGGTCTTTTAATAAGCATTCCATCAGATGAAAGTAGTTCCAACATCTCACTTTCACTCATAGAAGCTAACTTATCTTTCAAACCCAATTCACGGTATTTTTGACCACTTGTATTAAAAAATTTCTTAAGCTCGAGCCCACTTTTCTGATACAAATCAGCTAACGTGTCGGCAGAAGGTGGAGATTCAACAATATGTACAGCGTTCACTTCAACGTTTTGTTCCTCTAACCACTTTTTTGCTTTACGACATGTTCCGCATTTTGGATACTGGTAAAACGTTACACTCATTTATGGCACCTCCTTTGAGATTATATCAACTGTTATTATGTCCGATTTTTACGTTCGCTACAATTGATACGCTTTTGATGGATAAAATCAGCCTCTTTTTTTCAAACTAAGAGCGTATGACTTAAATTTAATGTTAAAAAGGAGGCCATTTACATGCAGCAACAACAAGGAACACAAGCAAACCAGCAACAGAACTTCATCTCCGAACCACCTCAAGTCATTTCAACAAAAGATCATCTCTACATCAATGACATGTTATCGTGGAACCTACTTGCTATGAAAAAAGCTTATTTTTACGCGTCGAACTGTCAGGATGCAGAAATAAAAGAAGCCATTAATCAAGCCGGACAAATGCACAAGCGACACTACGAGCGCCTACTCACCCACCTAAAACCAACAACCGAACAGCCTACTGTTCAATAACGAAAGGAGATCCCTAATGAAAATTCAAAACCAAGAAACAGCTTTCCCAAAAGATACACACATGACTGACCGTGAATTTATTACCGACATGCTGACGACAGAAAAATATATCACGTCAGCTTATGATATCGCCGAAAACGAAGCAAGCCATTCTCAGCTTTATCAAGACATCAATACCATTTATCAAGAATCACAAAATTGCCAGCGACAACTGTATAACATCATGTTCCGAAAAGGACTATACGCAATTGAAAGTGAAACCCCACAAAAGCTGCAGCAAAGTTATCAGCAGTTCTCCGGCTATCAAAACCAAGCTTCCTTACTCGAATACACATTAAACCACTACCTGAGCGAATAAAATGTACCCTATAGAGTAGACACGTAAAAAAAGTCTACCTATAGGGTACTTTTTTGTATAATGACAAGTAGACAACTTAGTAGAAATTGAGGAAGCCACCATGAGTAAAAAAACATTTACCGAGAAAGAAATTAACCAATTATCCATGAACCCCTACGTGAAAGCCGTGAGTTCTAAAGGAATTACCTACACAAATGAATTTAAAAGCCACTTTATCGCTGAGAAGGAGAAAGGGAAATTCTCCAAACAGGTCTTTGAAGAGGCTGGATTTGATGTACATAGTATTGGTATGACACGCATTCAAGCCGCCAGTAAAAGATGGGGCGCAGCTTATAAGGAACATGGGGTTATGGGACTAGATGATACAAGGACAGGAAATGCCGGGAGACCCAGAAAACGAGAAGTCTCTCTCGAGGAAAAGAATGCTCGACTTGAGGCCCAAGTGAACTTACTAAAGGCAGAAAATGAACTCCTAAAAAAGATCCGATTCGCAGAAAGGGGGCTAAAGGAATAGTCCTCTCCCCCAGTCAAAAGTTCATTCTCATTCGTTTCGTGATTAGAAAGTATAAGCTTAAGAAGATGGTGCGCTACCTCTGTGAGATCGCCGGCGTGTCCAGAAGCGCCTACTATAGGTACTATTCTCATGAAGCTCAAGAACGTAGAAAACGGCAGGAAGTACGAGACGAAGTAGTGAAAGAAATCATTTTAAAAGCGTTTCATTATAAAAATCGTAAAAAAGGCGCGCGCCAAATAAAAATGACGTTGGCGGGTCATTTTAAGATTGTCTATAATTTGAAAAGAATTCGAAGAATCATGAAAAAATATCACATTTTCTGTCCTTTCCGAAAGGCGAATCCGTACAGACGTATCATGAAGGCAACCATGGAACACTCAGTAGTCCCTAACCTACTGAAGCGTCAATTCAATCAAGGGAAACCAGGAAAAGTGTTGTTAACCGACATTACGTACTTGAATTATGGGCAGAACTCCAGAGCTTATTTATCAGCCATATTGGATGGTACAAGTGGTGAAGCACTGGCATATCAGGTGTCGGATCGAATGACGATGGAATTAGCCACAGATACACTTGAAAAACTGAAGAAAAACAAACGGTTTAAGAAAGACAAAGATACACTTATACATTCTGATCAAGGGGTTCACTATACCCATCCTCACTTCCAAAAGAAGGTTAAGCAACTTAACATTCATCAATCCATGTCCAGAAGGGGGAACTGTTGGGACAATGCCCCCATTGAATCATTCTTTGGACATTTGAAAGACGAAACCTCTGTTAAAAGCTGTTTGACATTGGGAGAGGTTCAAAAAGAAATCAAGCAATACATGAACTACTATAATTACCATAGATATCAATGGAACCGAAAGAAGATGACCCCTGTAAAATACAGTGATCATCTTCTAAAAATCGCATAGGCTTTTTTTAAATGTCCTTTACAAGGGGTACATTTTACGAATGTGCTCAGGTTTTTTTATTTGGGAAGGTCGGGGAAGCAGTTTGAAAGGCAAATCAAGAAGAATAAAGTAGAGTCCATATAATTGTGTAAAAGTAAAAATAAAAAAAAGGCCAATGGCCCATCCTCGTGATACACTATTTTCGCCAAGAAAATCATCAACAGGAGGAATGGGACATGACCCAATTTAATTTTAACGTAGATATGGATGTAATTAAAGAGGAATTAATAGGCTCAAATTTAAATGCGACGATTAAATCTTCGATTATTCTGATTCTCAATCAAATGATGGAACAGGAGCGCGATGAGTATCTGAAATCCAGCTCTTATGAACGCACTGGAGATCGGGTTGATTATCGTAATGGGTACTATGAGAGAGATTATATGCTTTCAATTGGGAAGATCACTCTTAAGGTGCCTCGTTCGCGTAATGGAAAGTTCTCTCCGTCTCTTTTTGAGCGCTATCAACGAACAGATCAAGCACTGATAGCAACGATGGTTGAAATGGTTGTCCAAGGGGTTTCAACACGCAAAGTGACTCAAGCGGTCGTGAAACTGTGCGGAGAAAATGTGTCTAAATCCTTTGTATCAAGTCTAACAGAAAGGTTAGATCCTTTCGTCAAAGAGTGGTCGAGTCGATCTTTAGTTGGAAAAGAATATCCTTATATCTATACTGATGCGCTTTATATTAAGGTACGCGAGTACCAAAAAGTCGTGTCCAAAGCAGTCTACATCGCTGTGGGCGTGAATGAAGATCACAAAAGAGAAATCATTGGTTTTCATATTACACATGATGAAACGAAAGCTTGGATGGGAATCTTTCTTCGAAAGTCTTCAATCGCGTGGGCTTTTATCTCCAAAACTCGTGATATCAGATGCCCACAAAGGCTTAAAAGCAGCGATCCACGAAGCATTTACAGGCTCAAGTTGGCAGCGGTGCACCGTTCATTTTAAACGAAATATCTTTAGCGCCCTTCCAAAAAAAGAAACAGAAACGTTTCGCTCATTGATTAAAGATATCTTTACTCGCCAAACTCAAAAAGAAGCACGAGCCCTTTATCAAGAGATCGCATCCAATTACGAAGGACAGAAGAAGTATGAGAACGCGTTAAATAAACTTGAAGAAGGACTTGAAGATGCCATTCAATATATGAGCGAGCAGAAATCGTATCATCCGTTATTGCGAAGCACAAACAACCTAGAGCGGTTGAATTCAGAAGTCCGCCGTCGAGAAGGGGTCATACGTATTTTCCCTAATCAACAATCCGCGTTCCGTTTGATTGGAGCGGTTCTGAAGGATTACGACGAAATGAAGTTGTGTAAGAGAAAGTATTTGCCTGAAACGTAATATGAAATAGAGGAGCCGACGGCTCCTCTATCCTAAACCGATAATGAAAACAAATTATTCATTAAGATCAAGACTTGAAAATAGTGACGAGGTATTTTACACATAAATTAGGACTTGACCCTCATTACCAAGCTGGTTTTGGTACTTAGTAAGATGAGCGGTTCATCACCAAGCTTGGATTCGATACTTAGTAAGATGAGCGGTTCATCACCAAGCTGGATTCGATACTTAGTAAGATGAGCGGCTCATCACCAAGCTTGGTTTTGGTACTTAATAAGATGAGCGGCTCATTACCAAGCTGGATTTGGTACTTAGTAAGATGAGCGGCTCATTACCAAGCTTGGATTCGATACTTAGTAAGATGAGCGGCTCATCACCAAGCTTGGTTTTGGTACTTAATAAGATGAGCGGCTCATTACCAAGATATATTTTGCTCTCATTAAGCTGGGTTGATCGTTTTCAAGCAAATTCAATTCAACACCAAGACAGATGTACATACATCAAGAGCTTCCCACATTTCATTAAGATGAATGTCTTTTAGTAAGTATCTTTTCCGAACAAGAATTTACCTATTGACATATATTAAAAGGGGTTCTATAGTTAATTACATGAGTAATGAACCAAGGAGGTTACTATGTCTCATTCAATTGATGATAGTCAGCCAATCTTTTTACAAATAGCCAGACGCATCTCAGACGACATCATTAATGGTGCGACAAAAGAGGGGGAGCAGGTCCCATCTACAAATCAATTTGCCAAGCACTATCAAATTAACCCAGCTACAGCGGCAAAAGGAATTAATCTTCTAGTTGAGCAAGAGATTCTCTTCAAAAAAAGGGGTGTAGGAATGTTTGTAGCAGAAGGAGCACGAGAAATTCTTCTCAAACAGCGCCAAGTTGAATTTTACAAACGATATATTGTTCCATTGATGCAGGAGGCCGAATACCTGCAGCTTAGCACAGAACAAATCAAACAAATGATTGATGAGGGAGGAAACGATTAAGATGACCAACCTAGCAACTGTCCATCAGCTTTCAAAAAAATTAGAGAAAAATCAGGTTTTAACTGACGTTTCATGCACCTTTGAAAAAGACATGATCTACGGACTCCTCGGTCGGAACGGAGCCGGTAAAACAACTTTGCTTAACTTAATTGCAGGTAAGTCGCTTCCCGATTCCGGTTCAATTGAAGTGAATGGCCATAAACCATTTAATCATTTTGATACATTAAACCAAATTTGCTTTATTCGGGAGAGCAAGAACTTTAAACCTACACTTACCATCAAGGATATTTTAAAAATGATGCCAGCCTTCTATCCAAATTGGAGTAGTGAAAAAGCACTTGAACTTCTTGAATTATTTGAACTTCCCCATCACAAAAAGGTGGCGCAGCTATCAAAAGGGATGGAATCAGCGCTTGGAATCACAGTAGGCATATCAAGTCGCGCACCTCTTACCATTTTTGATGAGCCCTATATTGGGATGGATGCCCATGCAAGAGAAGAATTTTATAACGCCCTCCTCGAGGACTATACAGAACATCCAAGAACCATTATCTTATCCACTCATTTAATTGATGAGGTCAGCGACTTATTTCAAGAGATTTATTTTATGAAAAAAGGACAGATCTCTATGCACGAAACCATAAATAACCTTCAAGAGAGAGCGTTTATGATTACAGGTCCAAAGGATACAATTGAATCTCTTTCCTCACAAGGGCGAGTATTAGACCGGTCTAGCTTTATGGGCGACCATAGTGTCACTCTTTATGTAGATGAAGATCAATTACAGACTTTTCATATACAGCAAATTGCACAAGACAGAAAATCCCGTTACAACAGCTCATGGTTTACCTGACAAATCATAAGGAGGAGTCTTTCACATGAATCAACTTGTTGCCAAGCTTCGTTTGCACTCATCTGACCTTAAAAAAGGTATGATTATTTTTTGGACAGTATTAGTCGCAATTGTGGTCGGATTTTATTCGATTGCTGCCCTCTTTGATACGCCAGAAATGTATGTTACTACAAATGTCCCGTTGTTTGTTTTTATGGCAATCACTGCTTTTAAATTAGTAAAGGATGACTTCGATTACTCCATCCATCTTGGATTAACAAGAAATAAATTTGTGCTAGGTAGCCTTGTTTATATTCTACTTGTAGCCATTCTCTTTAATCTCATAAATCAACTTTTATTATTTATCACAATCTCAACACAAGAAGGTGTGTTACCTCACTTTTTAACGCCATTCACCTGGTCAGCTGTTCTTGGAGATGAAGCAGGATTCTGGACCAACTTTAGCCTAGACTTCATTCTATCCATGTTCTTTAGTTTCCTACTATACTTCATGGCAAGTCTGTTGTTCAGGTTCGGACAATTAGCTGTGTATATAGCACTGCTCGTGATGATACTAGTCGTCCTAATCCCTACTGTTCATCAAGAAATTTTCATTAGCGCCGCTGCTTTTTACCAAGGCACAAGCCTGACCTTAATCTGGGCATTACTTAGTGCAGTTATTATTGTTCCAATATTGAGTCTATTCACCTTATCAAAAGCTTCTGTTTAAGGAGAACGCTTTTTAAGAGGGGAGAAGGTTTGCAAGAAAGAGTTGAGTCTTAGCAAGAAGGGTTCGGCACTTGGCCAGAACCTCTGCCTCTTACTAAGACGGTTCTCTCTCTTGGCAAGAACATGCTCCTCTTACCAAGACGGATCCCTCTCTTGGCAAGAACCTGTTCCTCTTACCAAGACGGTTCTCTCTCTTGGCAAGAACCTGTTCCTCTTATCAAGACAGATCCCTCTCCTGACAAGAACATGTGCCTCTTACCAAGACGCGGCTTCAGTTAGTAATAAGTGTCTTCCATTCCCAAAAATCATACCTCTATCACCATGAACTGCACTTCTTCAATGAAAAAGAAAAAGCAGTGGACATTAATAAACGTCCACTGCTTTTAACTTATTGTGCGGCTTCGACAACTCCACAAGCCACTCGATCTCCTGCATCACCCGTTGATAATGTTTCTTCATCAGGGCCAGACTCGTCTTGTTCACTTGATTGGTATCTATCTGGTATATGACCAAGATTATCTGGACCTTCATGTATCATCACAGATGCTTCACCAATTAATGCCTCTGCGTCTAAACGATCATAGCTGAACGTCATTTGTGCTGTTCCATCTTCATTCACGTAAAGAGGCGGCATGTCCCCTGCATGAGCACCGTGATCGGCGTCATCTGGATTATAATGTCCCTCTGCTGATGTGAAGGCTCCATCACTATGATCATGCTCACAAGATGGGGCTTCATGAATGTGAAATCCATGAAATCCTTGCTCCATTCCACTTACTGACGCTTCTATAAACAGCTTTCCATCAGGCGAAAGGATGAAACTTGCTACACCCACCGAATTCCCTTCATCATTCATCAGCTCTGCTCTTGCCTCTGCATCAACGGACTCGGGCACATCTACATTTGATTCAGGTTCAAATGCATCCGTCTCCGGTTCATCGTTCCCACATGCTGCTAATCCCAAGGTAAAAACCATCATCATTGCTACTACGTATTTCATGCTGCGTAACCCCTTTCAATCTGTATCTATTTCTCTATAACCTGTGAAGGGGGTCTATAAAACATATACATGTATTGGGAAAATAAATAGGACCCCTTATTTAGGGGTCCCACTTTCTTCTTAGTTAAATGTCTCAGACAACGGAGGTACTACTTGTTTCTTTCTTGAAACAACACCTGGTAGGCTCGCAACATGGTTATCTAATGTCACATTAAATGCCGTCTCAACCGCACTAGTGTCCGTTCCAAGAGCAAGCACAACAGAGTCATTTGCTAGGATATCTGTAATCACAAATACAAACAGGTCTAAGCCTTTATCCGCAATAACCGTTGTCACTTCCGCTTCAATTTCTGTTTGACGAGCAAGCACATCTTGCACATCTACCGTGTTCACTTGAGCAATCTCTACTTTCTTATCGCCCATGGAAAATTCCTTCGCATCTAGAGAAATGAGTTCTTTTACAGTTTTTTGACTTAGGTCTGCGCCTGCTTTTAACATCTCTAAACCGTATGTTTGACTATCAACACCTGCAATCACTTCAAGCTCTTTTGCTGCAGCAACGTCTTGATCTGTGCACGTTGGTGATTTAAAAAGAAGTGAATCGGAAATGATGGCTGATAACATTAATCCAGCAAGCTCTTTTGTAACTGCTACATTATTCTCTTTGAATAGCTTCAATAGAATCGTTGCCGTACATCCAACTGGCTCAGCACGATAATAAAGCGCTTCGTTTGTTTCAAAGTTAGCAATGCGGTGGTGGTCAATGACTTCAACCACACGCACATCTTCAATATCATCCGCACTTTGTTGCTTCTCATTGTGATCAACCAGAATGACATCAGAGACTTCATTTGCTACTGTATCTACTAGACGAGGTGCATCTGTTTTAAAGTAGTCTAAGGCAAATGCTGTCTCGCCATTTACTTCTCCAAGACGAACTGCCTCCACATCTGCCCCTAGCTGTTTTTTAAGTTCAGCATAGACAATCGCTGATGTTATTGTGTCCGTATCCGGATTCTTATGTCCAAAAACAAGTTGTTTGCTCATAATTCTCTCCCTTTTTATCCTACTTAGTAGATGATTATTCCCATACGATCATACCAAATCTTTTCCTTAAGGGAAACAATCGTGTCTAATTATTAGGAAAACACTGTCGGAATACTTTGATTTAAAATATAGTCGTGATCTCAGCTTGTTTATTTTTAAAAATCTCAGCCACTGTCACTCCTTCAATTGTAGCCGTATTAATAAACTCCTCGTTTCGATCATCATAATGATCAGTCAGTCTCACTGTCCCACTCCAAACCGCTCTGCCTTCTACCGAGTGACAAATAAAGTATTCTATTTTATTATACATAAACTCGATCTCTCGACCCTGTTTAAGATAATAGAGTAAATGTTCATCACTAATAGTGCCACCAGCAGGCACATCATCAAAATCATCAATATTGTCAATATCATCAACTATCTTTTTTTGAACCACTTTTTATAATTCAACCCTATACTCCTCCCTTAAGATCGCGTAATAATACTCGTCCCACCACTCACCTTTATATGGGATGCATTTTTTGAAATGCCCCTCTCTTCTCATGCCGATTTTTTCCATTATTTTATATGACGCTGGATTTTCTGGCTGACAGGTGGCGATAATCCGATGAACATCCATTGATTGAAAAGCATAGGCAATCATTGCAGATGCGCCCTCCGTTGCATAACCTTGATTATAAAAAGAAGGATGAAAAACCCAGCCAATCTCATACGTAAACTCACCAAAACATGCATAAAAGGATAGATGACCAATTAATTTATCTGTGTGTTTTAAGGTAACTGCAAAGTGCTTTGCACTCTCTCCGCAGTTGTCAGATACAAATTGTTTAGCGCCTTTTTCTGTGAATGGATCTTCAGGAAGATAAAACATTACGTTTTTATCAGAAGTATATGTATGTAATTCCTCCCAATCGTCTTTATAAAAAGGGCGAATAATCAACCTTTCCGTTTCTATTTTCATATTATATGTCCCCCTGGCTTCTTTACCTCTCAGTTATATAGTAAATAAAATGAATTAAAAAATTAGTCGAATTATGACGAATGTGCTATGATATCTTTTATTGTGTTAGATTATTCAGTCACAAAGAAGTCTGAATATACAAATTAGTAAAGAAAAACAGATTATATTTAGTATTATTGGGGGAAATCATCATGAATCCAGTTATTGTCACCATGATCTTATTACTAGTATTAGCATTAGGAGAACTTATCTCAATTTTAACAAAAGCTCGTATTCCAATGCTGCTGGCTTCTTTAATGATTTACCTTGCATTTATTTGGACAGGTATTTTGCCAACCGGTATTATGTCAGAATCTTTGCTAAAAACATTCGGCTCCTTAGCCGTTGCTCCTCTCATCGTCCATTTGGGAACGCTCATTCCATTCTCCCAAATCAAGGGACAGGTTAAGCCTATTTTGATCGCTGTAACGAGTTCGTTATTCGCTGTTGCTTTAGTGCTTTTAATTGTTTCAGTGATTTTTGATTATACAACGGCAGTGGCTGGTGCCGGACCTGTAGTAGGGGGCATTGTTGCCTTTTTACTTACAAGTGAAAAGCTAACAGAAATCGGACTAGGATATCTAGCTGTACTACCTGCTCTTATACTTTCTATCCATAAGCTTGCGGGGATTCCTATAGCGTCCTTTTTCTTAAAAAAACACGCCTTATCGATTAAAGCATCTATTTTAGATGGAACGTATAAAGAGAACGGAAACAGTTCAAGTGATGCACATCAGGTTCAGGAACGTAAATCATTACTTCCAGTAAAATATCAAACTCCTGTTATATTGCTCGCCCAGCTGTTTATTGCCGGTTCCATTGCCATTGGCTTGGACGCATTAACAGGCATAAATTACTCTATTTTTTGTTTAATTATTGGAATTGCCGGTGCATATTTTGGAGTGCTTCAACCACAAATGCTAAACAAAGCAAACTCAACAGGCATTTTTATGGCTAGTTTAATGATTGTTGTCATTTCATCTATGGATGAAGTAACACCAGACGTATTCTTAAGCTATTTACCACAGGTTATTACAATATGTATCATTGGTACTCTTGGGGTTTTAACTGGAGGGTTCCTGATGTCGAAGTTATTTAAATATAAGAAAAACCTAGGAATTCCCGTTGCCTTAACCGCACTATTCGGATTTCCAACCGATTATATTCTCTGTGAAGAAGTAGCGCGGGAAGTTGGCGAAACAGAAGAAGAACGCGAAACCATCATGAAAAACATGGTTACCCCCATGCTAATGGGTGGATTCGCAACTGTTACAACAGGTTCGATTGTGATTGCGAGTATTTTAGTAGAAACATTATAAGAGAAGGGCCTTTCACTCTAGGAGTGGGAGGCTTTTTTTATGTGGGATGGCGAGGTGAGGTTCTTGGTAATGGGGGATGGGCCTTGAATTGTACCTATTTTCACTCTTTTTAAGTTAAATTCTGTCCACAAACAAGTATACTCATACATACGCCATGTCACTAGAGATTATGCCCCTCCAAACGGAAGGGCTATTTTTACTTAAGTAATTGCTCCCATGTATTCGGACCGGAAATACCATCCACGCCAATTCCTATAGCACGTTGGAAGGATCGAACTGCTTGTTCTGTACCTGAACCGAAATCACCATCAACCGCCAGTTTGTATCCTTTCACATTTAAAGCTGATTGTAAAAGGCGTACCCACCATTGATGGGTTGATCCGTGACGCAACGTATTGGCAGCAGCTTTGCTTTTGGGCCCGAATTTGCCGTCGATCCCAACCCCGGCAAAATATTGATAGACACGAACTAAGGCATCCGTTGTTAAACGACCTGCAAGTCCATCTACAACCAACTCTTCAAATATCGCTTTAGTCGGGTAGTTTCGGCTGTTTAAGAACTCCTGAGCAGAAGCAATGAATGCATTCACTGGTTTTGATGGCTCTGATTCAATCGGTTTTGCTCCACTTAGATTAAGGATCTGACCAACTTGAATTCTGTCCGGATTAATGGAAGGATTCGCCTTCTTTAATGCATCCACTGTTGTGTTATGAGCTTTAGCAATAGAAGTGAGTGTATCACCGCTCTTTACTGTGTAAGTGCCACCTGAGACATCCGTACCTCCCGTTTCAGGTGCTTCATAATAAGATTCACCTACAAGAGATTTGAACGCAGTCCATTGATTCAACAACTGTGCAGGACAGTTTTTACCTGTCCAATGCTTGTGTGTGACAACTCGGGACAACGGAATGTTCAATTGATACATCAAACGTTGAACAAGCCATACAGCATTTGCCCTAGCTTTCTCAAAATCACCATCAGAGTTCACGCAAAGCTCAATTCCAACAGATTGGCGGTTTCCTTGTGAGCCCGCGTGCCATCCCATCTCATTAACTGGTAGATGCTGAATGATTTCTTTATCATCTACGGTAAAATGCCATGACACGGAACGTGACCGCGCATCTGCTCCTTTAATATAACGGGAATGCATCTCTGCATTCGCTCCCCTATTCGTGTTAGCTGTTTCATGCACCGTAATATAAGTTGCGACAATTTTTGTACCTGGTCGATTGCTTGCTAATGTTGGAATTAGATCTTGTTTAATGTTCATTTCTCTTCACTCTCCTCTGATTTTGGTTGTTCTTCTGGTCCATGCTGATTAAAACCACGTAATTTCTCCATAATGACTGGTGGAACTTTTAAACCAATGTGTGCTGCGTTCTCTGTAATTGATAAGATTTCATTAGCCATATAAAAAAGCACAGTCGCCGTGGCAACCATGCCGTTTAAATCCAGTATTCTATCTACAATGTTTGCCACGATGATGATCCCAAACATGGCAATCTTACGAGCGTAACCAAACAGTGCAGATCGACTACGCAAGTCTTTCTTTTTGATTGCTTTCATAACTCCTGTGATGATGTCTACCACCATTAGCACAACGAGTAGATCCAACCACTTTACTGGTCCAAACAAATAAAACTTAGCCACTTCTAAACTCTCCAAATTAAAAAATACTGATATTGTTTCCATCACGACACCCTTTTCTACTTATTAAAATAATACAAAATACCACCGATTATAAGTATGAACTGTACCCTATTAAATAGACAGTTTAAAAAAACCTTATGCAGCTAGTAGATGACCTCGGTATTGTTCCGGGGTCATTCTTTTTAATGCCCATTGATAACGACTTGAATTGTAATAAGTAATAAAGCCTCCGACTTTGACTCTTAATTCAGCGAGTGTCTTACATTCACGTGTATCTACATGATCTTTAAAGTGTCCAAAGAAAGATTCCATGGATGCATTATCTAAACAGTTTCCTCTTCGAGACATGGATTGTGTTAACCTAAGCTTTCTGACCATTTCCTGGTACTTTGGGTGTGTGTAATGAAAGCCTTGGTCCGAATGAAGAATGGCACCTGGGTGGACATTACCTCCTAAGGCGTCTTTTAATCGCTGAAGCGTTTTATACACAATACTCATCTCTAAAGATGTTGAAGCATAATGGGTGACAATTTCACGTGTCGTCCCATCTTTGACACAAGACAAATAAACTTTCGTTCCATCTGCTAGATATAAGTACGTAATATCGGTCAATAAGACAGCACCCGGCAGCTTGGACAAACTCACGGTTAAGATGGTTTTCACACGTTTTATGTTCTTGAGTCGCTTTAGCTAAATGTTTATAAGGATTTTTCTTACGAATAATAGCTTGAATACGAAACTTTCGAGTAAGTCGAAAGATCTTCTTTAAATTCATCGTGATTCCGTAGTCGTTTTCTAACTTCATTTTTAATGGGCGTCCACCTACTTTTTTCTTGCCTTGTTTGTAGAGGATATTAAGAATTTTATAATCTGCCTCATCTCGTTGTTCCCGTTTAAACGATGGTTATCGTTTGCTAGCCAAGCGTAATATCTTGAGCGGTTGACGCTTGCTATTCTACAGAGAAAGGTAACCATTCGTTTAAATTGATATTGCCTTATGGTTTGTTCAATTAACTGAAACCTTTCTGATAATGTTAATGCTTCTTCTTCGCCTTCCTTTCTAGTTCTTCGAGCTTTTTTAGAAAATCGTTTTCCATCTCTAAAAAGGCAATTCTCGCTTCAGCCTTCTTTAATTTTTCTTCAGCGGATAAGGTCTTCGAAGAAGGACGACCCGTGCTGACTTTTCCACGAAGCTCAGTATAAAAGCCTTCTTCTCCGTAGCTTTTATAAATGGACCTCCATCTTTTTAGACATTCACCTGGCTTATCTGACCCAATCAACTCTAAGTCAAATCCGTGATCGAGAAAAATGGCCATAGGACCTTTTCCTGCTAAGTTCTCCTGTACGGACTTCAATTTAAATTCTGGGGCGTAACTTATGGAGCGATCTGAAACACGACGGACATTTGCATTGTTTTCTAGTTGCTTTTGTTCAAACTTCGAAAAAATTCTTTTACTCATCTCACATTCCCCGTTCTTCTCATTTGTTTTGATTATAACGGGTCTTTTGTAAAAGAACACAAAAAACCCGAAAAACGGACTTTTTTAAAGTGTCCATTTTTCGGGTTGCAGTTCAGTAAAGGGGGGTGTTTTGTATTAGACTCGAAAATATTAACACTTTATTTCAAGATTACTTACTACTACTTGAATCAAGTAAAGGCAATTTGCCGAAAAAAGATTTAACAGAGCTTTGTATACTCTCATTAAAGTTGTCTCAAAAACAACTTTCTTGCGACTTGAAATTTTTTAATGATGATAAACTTAGATTCTACATTTCAATTCTGAGTCTGCTTATAGAAAGATATGAATCTACGCTACATGCTATTAATTGGCTACTTTGCATTTATAGTTCCTTCAATAGCCTTCTTAATTATCTTAGACGAATCATTACAGCCACTTATAATATCTACAGTTTTCATATGTTTAGGAGTCGTTGTTTTTGCTGCATTTCAAGATTCTAACAAAAGAGAATTAAGGGAAAAGTTGATTTATCTAAGCGAAAGTCTTAAACAAGAATTAAACAGACGAAATTAAAAAGAGCCTACTCCTCAGTAGACTCTTCCTCTTCCACACCATTAACACGTTCTAAATATTTTCGTTTTACGATCTCCGCCATAGCCGTTAAATTGCTTGCCGCAAAGTGTTCCTCTGGTGATATAGGAATAATACCACCTGCATATAGCTTTCCTTCTGGATCGGACGTCTGAAAGTTCAAATCAACTTGTTGATTATTTCCCTCATCGTCATATTGAAAGTTAACACCTGTTATTCTAAATGTAATTTTACCTGCTGCCATTTCACTCACTCCTCTGTTTTCGTTTCAGTTTTTTGTGTTTCTTCCTCTTCTTCAAACAAATCACACAACATATCGTAAGTCATTGCCTTTTGTCCTCTGAATTCTTCCTGACACTCATCTAATATGGACTTTAAAGTTATCAGATAATCTGTTTTATTCCCCCCTTCAATGACATATCTCTCTTCATAAAGCTCGTCAATTTCTTTACCAAATTGCTCAAGATTCTCATCTTTAATATCCCATTTGGTATCATTCTCTACTTTCTTCGGTTCTCCGTCCTCGTCCAAGTGAGCATGTTCTTTTACTATGACTAATTGGTCCTCATTAACCTCCTTCAATCGCTTCTCTAATAAGGTAATAAACTTAGTGCGGTGACGGGACTGTTTTCCTTTTAAAGGAAGATTAAAGAGTAAATTAACAGCTTGTACGATTTGGTCATTTTGAATTTCTATTTTCATAGTAGTAGGCTCCTTTTTAGCTGGCCGCTTTCAGCCGCTTCACTTCTTCTTTTAATTGGTTAATCTCATCATAAATCGTCTTTTGCATCTGGTTTAACTTCTCACTAAGCTCTTGAGTTGCTCTCACGTTATACATAGTTAACTTTGTGGTATCTATTGTTACACCATCTTTATTGACTACCGATGGGCTATCCTCACTTATGATACCGACTTGCATGTTATCCGTTATTCCTCTTTCCACTTCATCGATGAGGTTGTAGGTCATAACATCCAAGCTCGTTAATGACATCTAATGCTTTTCCATTGAAAGGTATTATATTGGTTTTCAGCTTTCTACTTGACCCGACTGATACGTTGGAAGCTAGTAATGGTCGTAGTGACCCAGTTAGATAGCCAGTGATTCGTACTTCTTGATCACCCTGAACGTATGTGATCCCGGTGTCACTATTGGCTAGACGACCACGACCTTTTACTCGGATGTCATTAGCCCACAATGTGCCTGACTCGTAGTCCCCGTTGTAGTTGGTAATATGAATCTCTGCCAAGTTTTTACCAAATCTAATACCTGACCCCCTACCATTTACTGACGGGTCGCCGAATTGTATCCAAGCCATCTGTATCCCACTGACTTGAATTATTCTTCACATTGAACTGAAATTGGTTAACGCCAGAACGACTATCTCTGTGAGGTTGTAGATAGATAGCATTTGTATTACACAATAGGCTCAAGTATCTTTGTGCCTCGGCATGGAAATCCCTTCCAGACCATGCTATTATATCTCTACTCTGAGTTCTGAAACCGATTGTACCCAAGTTAGAATAAAGAGAAAGACCACGACGATCCTGTGCGAACATATGCGACCAGAACTCCACTACCCCAGAACCAAACCCCTCTCCGGAGTCTGCTCCACCAACATAAGTTGATAAACCATTATTCGTTAGGTATAGGTTACGGCGACCCCTTGGATCATTAAGCTTAGATATACGAACCATACCTTCTCCAACGGTCGTTTCAGATTCAATATATTCGTTTCCTTCGAACCATGATCTAGTGTAGTTTCCTCTCGTGTTCAGTACATCGCCTCTAATTTCCGTATATCTTGTTGCATTCCCACCACGGATTGTAATAGAAGCGGTGTTAATGGTTCCAGAGGTTATCTTAGCTGCATCTATGCTTGAGATCTTAGCGCTTGTAATCGTTGCATTAGCGATCTTACTGTTATCTATCGCAGCAGACCCTATTTTTGCATTAGAAATAGCACCGTTCTCAATTTGAGCGGTGCCGATAATAGCTGTATCCAATTTTGCTCTAGTAATAGCACCATTTGCAATAGCTGCGGTACCTATAGCAGCAGTAGCAATAATACCAGAGTTGGCAGTAATAGTATTAGCTCTGATGTGATTAGCTTCTATAGAACCATCAACTATTAATTCGCCAGAGTATTTCTTTCTAATAACAATGTTGTCAACATAAAACCTATTCCAACTAGCACCATTGTTATCGAACATCAACCAAGGTCTTACAAAATAAGTGCCAGCCGGAATAACATAAGTTGCGGTCCCTGTTCTCACATCGTAGTGCCTTGCTGTTGTTGTCCCAGCTTTTCTCCACCCAGTATGCTGTTTATTAGCGTCATAACATCTAAAGCCTATACCAGCTTGGGAATTACCAGTAAGGTTAGAGAATCTATATTCCCATTGAAAGAAGAATTCGTCTCCTGGACTCACTGATATAAAATTATCCTGGAGTGCGTCCACGTTCGTAGTGCTAGATGCATCAATACCCATACTGTGTTTGCTACCATTGTTGGCATTATAAGTAGACCAGTTTCTTACCACTACGCCACTATTTACTTCCCAACCTCCGGGTGCTTGCCCAGCAACATCATCTTCGAAAGTCCCATTTTGTACTAGATTTGTAAAGTCTGCAACCATAAGTTGCTTAGCACCAATGGTATTAGCAAGAATTTTATCTCCACTCAAGTTGTTAATATGGGCATCTTGAATAACCGCATTATCAATTCGTGAAGATCCCGCAAGATGAATCAGTCCTGCTTTTATCTTTATTGATTCTGGCTGTATATTTAACTCTGCTACGAGTTTGTTCCGCTCTACCCTTGCTGAGATTTCTCCAAGCCTGAGTGGTGAGTCTACCTTCTGCGCTTGTCACTCGACCTGATAAGTTATCGACCGAGGTTTTAGTTGCGCGTTGTTCAATAGCTGCGTTTGTCTGAATAATGGCTGTTTCAGTTTTGGTTATACGGTTAATTGCGTCTTCCGGTGCCGGCTTCCAATCAGAGAGAGAGATTCCTTTTTCTAATTGCATACCAGTAACATCAGCAGAAAGAAATTCTGAAAGTCCTCCTGCTTGACCTATATAGACCCCTGTAAAAGTGCTTTTAGCGGTGAACTTATGTGTCACTCTCACCCATTTCCCTTTTATCGAATCTACATCATAATCAGAACGTGTCCATCCATTTGATGAATTACCTTCCTGTATTCTTACTTTACCGCCGCCTTTTGTGACGCGTATCCAAGCTGATAAAAGATATCCTTCTCCCTCATTCGTATCTATATTATCTTGAGCATATCCATGTTCTCCGGTTGAAGTAGAATCAAAATAAAAACCAGTTTTGAATCCTGGCAAGTCGTTAATAGTCGTTAATCTCTTAGTACCAGAAGCAGTACCCCAATTACGCCAACTATTAAGATCGTAACTGAAATCCCCATTAACGACGTAGTTTCTTCCACCTTTACCAACTGACTTCACTTCTTGCTCAATAGCAGAAACTTTGCTTGGTGAATTGACCAACCGTCTGAGTAAGTTCATTTGCTCGAACGGTAATTTGTGTTACATCACGACTAGCCTTATCCGCAATGGTTTCTACGGATGAAACAGTCGCTTTAAGACCATTAACAGTTGTTTCAAAAGTTGATTGCATTTCTTTAATAGTTGCAAGTTGGCTTTCTACATTCGTTTTATTATCCGTAACGGTTTTTGATAAGCTTGAGAATTCCGTTCGTAGACCTGTGGCAGAGAACTCAAAATCTCCTCTTAACTTAGTGACAGTACCCGTTAAAGTATTTAGCTCATCTTTGGTTGCTCTGGCTGCAATCGCCCGGGAATTAACCTCTAATTGTGTTTCGTGAGAAGTTAATGTTTCATCAACATTCTCAAGCTCTATAGCATTGAGTTTAAGTTGAGCCTTTGCTTCATCTAAATCCAAAGTCATGCTCGATACAGTTCCCTCTACACTGCCAACATCCCGTTTTAAATCTTCGGCAATCTGATCTAGCTCAATGAGTTTTGCGTCACTAAATTTAAACTTACCTTCTACAAATTCTAGTCCTGCTTTTTTCTTTAGCTCCTCTTGAATACTCTCTCTGATCTCTTGAATTTCTTCCTCGGTGTACTCCTTAGCTGTATCTCGGATCTGCTCAAGCGTTTCGTCTGCAAATTTGTCTAAATCAATGATACCTGGCTTTAGATGACCCATTTCGATAATGCCCTGAGCTATTTTTTCAGCGATGATAGAACCATCAACTAGCTCTTTACCTGATAAACTATTATCTGCTAAAAGTTGAGCTGTTTTAGATAATTCTTTCAGCTCCGCTGCTATCTCAGGACCGAATAGAATATCATCTGAGATAATTCGGGCTGTCATCGCTGTTACTTCTTGTGAGTAAAGCGAAAAACGTCCATGATAGTTAAAAGCCCTTACACGAAAATATAGCTGTTTATTTGGCTCAAATGTGTAAGAAAAGCTATTACCCATCCCTCTATAAACCATTGTTTCTGGTGACGGTAAAAAGCCTTTTACCTCAGAGGCATAGACTTCATATCCTTGTATATATGTGAGGATATAATCAAAATCCCACTCAACTAAAACTGCTGCAAAGAGTCCTGTTGCTTTTACATTTGGTGGTACTGGCGGAACGATATTTGGGTAACGACTCCCATCAATAGGACGAGCTGCTTCATCCCATTTACCACGGTTATCATTAATCTGTCTGACTACTTTATCTAGCCTGTCATCATAACCATGTACAGACAAAGCTTGTCCCATTTCAACTACAGCAGATTCTTCAATATCAAGTAGGTCATACTCCATAGCAATGACACGTGCCTGAATCTCAATTGGGCGCGAGAATTTACGATCAATTGCCCTAGCCGTATCACCGAGACTTACCTTCTCATGTTCATAACCCGCAATTACTTCAAGCATGTGTGCAGCAAGGCGGTAATTAATTTCTGGACACTTAACTCTTTGCAATTGTTCCCACGTTGCTTTTAATAACTCAGTTGGATCGTCGTAGTCTCCATTTTGCCATTCGGCCTCTCGGTGAAGTAGTTGACCATTATGTTCTCGACCATACTTTTGTAAAGCGTCAGGATCACCCACCCACTTTTGACCCGCAGGTTTATCTACTGGATCTCCTGATGACTTACGCCAAACTACATCAGCAAAGTCTAGATAGCGTGTAAGTGCGACATCCTCATTGTCTCCCTCGCTATTATCATTATTTAAAGATGATCCCCGTCCATAAATAGCTGTGGTCGGATAAGAAAGGATGGTCCGTTGAATTTCTTGCATGTTATAACCTATTTCGAATCGTTTGCCACTATCCAACCCTCGCCTGGCCAAGATACGAATTTTGCGTGCGGTAATCTGATTGCCGTTAAATTCAACAGTATCTTTAAATTCTCCGCCCCAGATCTCCATGATGGTCCAGATGGCATCAATTGAAGTTTCATAATAGAAGTTTGTGGTGTATTGGCCAAGCTCCACTTCTACACTCCCTGTCCATCTGGTTCCTTGCAAAACAGCTGTTAATACTTCCAGAGCTGGGCGGTTAACAAAGCGGCTGTCAACAATAATGTTTTCTTTAAGCTCCATAAATGCGGGTTCGCAGAAAGCGGTCGTCACAGCTCCACTTACATCATCTGAATCATCAAGTTCTTTGATAACGAATAATCTTAATTCGCCTTCCTTGTCTTTAAAAACAACTTGATTTTCCTCCAACACATATTTAGCTTCCTCCACCTCAGCATTTATGGTAAAAGAAAAAGGCTGATCGGGCAGCCCGTTCAGCTCTTCTCGGAAATGTGTAGCTTGTAAACCAGTCTCTTCTGAGAGAGTAGTAATCAAATGATCCTGTGAATTTAAAATATATATTTCTGCCATGCTAGTCCTCCCTTCTTGAAATTCACTTTCTTTTTATCTAAAGTTATTAATAGAACTTTTCTGTATACGTCACTTCGGTACTATAACTCGACCTTATCTGATTTTCCCCAGGTTGGACCTTGAACCACTCGGATGCTAAAGAAAGCAGCGGCATCCGTACTACACCATTTAGTACGATTTTTCGCAAACGAGAGTCAATCTCTAACGTATCACCCACGCCAAAGGTGTAATGTAATGTAATTCGTTTGCCTGCTAACAATTCAATAGAATAATTCGTAGTTTCTTGTTTAAAAATCGTTTTGCTATTCCAGTGCGTTTCCTTTTGTCCTAAGACCATGTGAGTCTTGTCAGATGAGTCAATTTGCAAAACTCTAGTCTGCCCAAACCGATATGCCTCAGGTAAATAGAAGGTTAGGACGCCTTTAGCAAAATTGATACGTTCATCAAGTTCCATAGATTGATAAAAAGCCAAATAATACATATTCGGCATGTCAACAAATTGCAGTTTTTTCGGTTCAGAGTGTACAAGCCATTTAGATAGATCTTGTTTTAGCTCTTCAATTCGCTTATCACTGCGAATAGTGATAGGTACAGCTAACTCCATCCCTGAAAAGTGTTTACGAAGTACTCTTTCACCATCTGTTTGTTGGTCAAAAGTTATAAATTCTATAGGTGGGGTAGGAGGACGAAATAGTTCCATATTCACTCGTAAGTACTCCTTTTTAACACTATTAAAAATCATGTAACTCTCACCCCATTTCTACTTTTCCGAAAGGTTTTACGCTCTTGAAGCTTTGTAAGGTCATCTACAATTTCACTTGCAATCTTCTTTGCGCCGACGTAAACATTAATGGTAGCTGGATTTTTCTCATTTGAGCTTGCTACATCCTCTTGCCTGGCAATAGCTTGTGCTTGCTGACTATTTATTTGCAGAGAGGGCAGTCCTACATTGCCAACATCTATAAGTCCACGTACAGGTGTTGCGAGAGATTTCAGATTACCCATCACATCAGATAAATCCGGTACTTCTGGTTTCATCCATTCTGAAGCCCTTGAACTCATATTTTGGACAGAGCCCTTCTTTCGCTCCATACCGATTTCCCAACCGGTCATCATGTTCTTTCCTATCATGTCACGCATCCAACGCGAAGGAGAACGAATGCCTAGTGCCCCTTTAATACCATTTTTAATAGTAGTTGCTATTCCAGTAATCTTTTCTGTAACTTTGCCAACCATGGACCCCAATCCATTGATTAGTCCTTGTATAATATTCTTACCAATTTGTAAAAGATCGATATTTGCAAGAAAATCTCTTGCTTTATTCCATGCATCTTCAATGTTTTGTCTTGCTTCATCCATTTTGTCTTTAACTGCTTGCTTGATCTCATTAAATTTATCCGTTACACTTTTGACGATTTTTATTGCTGCCAAAAGAATAAATAAAACGATATTGTTCCAAATTTCTTGAAGCGTTGCTTTCGCTTCATTCATTTTTTCTTGAATATTTCTCCTTATCTCTAAAAACTTACTTATAACCATTGCTACAAGAGCGATAAGGATAATTGAAAATTTCGCTTTGATTGATTCCCATATTTCTGATATTTTATTTTTTGCCTCATCCATCTTTTCTTTGATCGTGTCTTTTATCAAATTAAAGATGTTTTTACCGGTTTCCCATATCGCGGTCCAAATTCCAGTAATGTACGTTAGAAATATTCCCCATATCAATTTGAGGTTTTCAACCAAGGTACTTATAATGATACTTACATTTTCTTTAAGGGCTTTCCAAATTGCACTAGCTGCTTCTTGGATTTTCAACCAAATTTGAGATAAGTGAGAAGCAAAGCCTTCCATATCACCAGTAACCAAATCGATTAAGAGAAGAATTGGAGCCAGTATAGCTATTTTAATTAGCTCCCACAATGCGGCAGCCATCGTTTGTATATTGGTCCAGACTGTCGATAGCATTATAATGAGGTTGTCCCAAATCTGTGTAGTGTTTTCAAAAATTGTCGTCCACATCGTTATGAAGAATTCAATAAGTGGAGCAAATAACGTTAAAATTAAACTAACAACCTCATCAATTTTCTCTGTAAAGCTATCCCAAATCGTTATCGCATACTCTACAATTCCAGTCCATAACTCAGTAAAAAAGTCTACAATACCTAACCATAGCTCCTTGAACCATTCTACCGTCTCCTGCCACGCAATTCTCAAAATCTCCCAGATCAATAGTGCACTTTCCTTAATACTCTCCCAAAGATTAATGAAGAATTCACTAATTGGTTCCCAGTAGATGTAAATAAGAACAGCAGCAGCAACAATAGCAGCAGCTAACCACACATAAGGATTCATCAAAATAGTATTGTTTAATTTCTTCATTACTTCATTAAGTGAGTTGAAGGTAGCAGCACTCGTAACTACCGTACCAAGTCCTGCAGCTATCGCACCTAATAGGGGTAACCATGGCTCCAAATTGTTATATATCTCTTTAATCTGTTCGACTACAGGAGGAATATTCTCCCCAATTGTTGTGAGTACTTCTTCAAAGTATCTTCCAAACTCTGCAACCATGGTTTGCATATCTGGCAATCCATTACTTGTTAACATTTCATCAATACCTTGAATAATACTTACTACTCCATTAGCTACAGATGATTGCATACTATCAAAGGCTGTATCCCACGTTCCTCCTAGTTCTTTCGCTGCCCCTGAGATATTTGTAACACCATTTGTTCCTTCCGTCATAGCTGTTGTAACTGTGTCTATAAACCCTTCGGCAGTAAGTGCACCAGCTGCTAAATCCTTTTGTACGGATTCGGTATCACGACCTGTTGCTTTGGCGTACATACCTACTGCGTCAATCCCATTATCAAATAGATTATTGAGCTGACCCAAGTCCACTTGTCCATTTTTTGTCATTTCGGATAATGTACTTGTCACACTTGTCAGCTGTTCATTCGAACCATTTCCATAGAATGCAACTGCATCACCCCATGCTTCAATTCTACTGGTCGCTTTATCGACATCTACGCCGCGAGTGACAAAATCTTGGACTCCTTGTGCAGCAACATCCAAGCTGTAAGCTGTTCCATTTACAATACTACCCGTTCGCTCAAGAGCAGAATTTGCAAGCTCTGTACTACCTGTAGCATCAGACATGACTCGTTTAAAACTTTCAATCGCATCAATCCGGTCAAAGGCTTTTGGGATCGAATCTTTGACAATGTTAATTGCTGTAGATCCGAGTTTATCTAAACCAATTGAAGAAGCCATTTTATCGATTCCAACTACACTATTTACAATAGCGTCTTTTTCTTTGTTGAATTTTTCCTTTAATCCTTTGATACTTTTGGCAAAATTTGCTCCACCTAAACTTGTGTCTATAACTACCTTACCCTCTGAAATAATCATCACCGCCTTTCAAATTTATTTACGGTTTATGGCCACTTTGAGCATTAAAAAAAAGACCCTTTAATTGGGTCAATACTTGCTTTTGTAACGCTACTTCCTACTTTTCTCAGCTACACACTTAAAAATTAGGTTAAAATTCCGCATTCCCCTTCAATTCGTAAGCCTCTTGCATTTCTTTAATACGTTTTCGCTCTTTTGCTGTACCTTTTCCTGTAGGTAACTCCATCTGTCTGATTTGTAGCACTTCTTTAAATTTTGTATCTGCCCTAAGTCCACCTAATAACGCTTTGAATTTATTCCAATGCAACGTTCCTTGTTGCTCAAACAAATCAATTTGATAATCCTGCATAAATGAAGCATAAATATATTCTGCGTCTTCCACAAGAGAGTAGACTCGTTCTTCTTTTTGTGCGGGCATTGGGTTCCCTTTAATGTCTAAAGGAGCCTTCACTTCCTTTTGAGCGACCACTGTTTCAAACAGTTTTTGTAGAATGGTTGCTTTTGTCTCGATATCAAAATCGACGTTACCCATTAACATTTCTATACCAATTTCAACTTTAACTTCATCGTTGAGCTCATTGTCGCCGAGCATTTCTATCAGTCTAATAATATTGTCAAAGCTCATGTTCACGGTGTACATTTGTCCCGAAATTACAACTGAATCATCTAAAGGATAGGCAAGAGAAAACATGTAATTTCACCTATTTCTTTTTTGACTGAATGTACTTTTGTGATTTTGACTGTTTTAACCCTTTAAACTCCCCACGTTTTTCTAATTCTTCCATCAAACCGGTACGTAATGACACATAGCCAACTCCTAATTCAATGATGGATGGGTTTAGCGTATAAATCTGATCAAATGACCCAGCTCCTAGGTATACATCATATGCCTCCCTTAATGTATCCTTAGCATCGTCAAAACCGTTTTGATCATCTAATTCTGCCACTTTCTTTAAAGCATTTTCTCCTACTTCTAATTCCTTCTTAAGGTTGCTATCCGAATAATCATACTCAAATTGAAGTCCGTTTATTTCGACTTCAATAATAGGGCGTTTAAGATCAATTTTAATTGCCATTTATATTCCTCCTTTATTGTTAAAAGGGGGCGGTTCTCCGCCCCCTTTTCATTTATTTAATCTTGAGTTTCTTCCTCAACAGGAGAACCAACCGATTTCTTAGGCCGTTTGTCAAAAGAAATAATACAACTGAAAACCGCATATTCAATGGCTTCGCCCCCAGATGACTTGGGTTCTGTTACCGTTGCTTGTCCCTCGTAAGTATCACCATTAGATTCCACTTTTTTAAACATGATCTTACGTCCCTCACCAAGCTCTTGCTTTAATCCAGCAATGAACTTCATAGCAGGATCCTCATCGTCATACATTCCTTCAAAAGAATAGCTCTCTGAAACAGAAGTAACATCCTTCTCTGGTGTACCGTCGCCATCATAATAGCCTGTGTCTTCTACATTCTCCTCAGATTCATCTGTAACTGAGGAAATCCATTTAGCCAGTTCCATAAAATCAGGTGTTTCTGAACCTTTCACTAGTGGTGCTACAAAATAACTTGTTAATGCATTCTTTTTACGACTCATCAAAATCTCTCCTTAATATATAGGTCAGCGCTAAATGCAGCTGAGTAATAATAATATGTTTCATCTTTTCCGTACTGATCAGGATTTGTTTTTACATTTATACCGTTAAACAAATACGTGTTATTAGCACTTGGAACATCCTTGATTTGAGTTAGGTCACTCGTTATTTTTAGAAGTGTATTATACGCTTCTAGTTGATGTTCATGCTTAGTGATTACTTCGAATACTAACTTCTTATCGTGTGAGCCATCATAGTAAGATGTCTGAGTATCAGAGGACATTTTCTTCAAGGTTATGCCGTTCCCAGATACTAAAGGAGTAGTTACAATCAGTGAATAGTAACTCTGCTTGTTTAACATATCTAGCACAAGTCTATCTAAAAAATCTATATTCATGCATATCTACCCTCTACCTTCTTTAGTGCAATATCCATGTTTTTAAATACGTATTGCAGACAAGATTTATAGTCTTGTATCAATATTGATTTTACTTCTCCACATGATCGATCACCTCTTTCTAAACGTATTGCCTAATCTAAATACGAATGCTCTCGCTTCACCAGGAGTAAGCTTCTGCCACGAAAACATGTCAATGACAACTCTTGATAGGACTTTTTTTACCTACCATGCCCGCGCTTCCTTCAGACGCGATGAACGCTAAAGCTCCTGTCAGCCTCCTGGTTAGCTACTGACAATCAACACTCTTCTGAAGAATCCCGGTACGCCATTGATAGTGGAGTAAGGCGTTTCTCCTTCTATATCCATAGCATAATTCTTTTAGCACACAAAAAAGGTACCCTATTAGGCACCCATTTTGTCCGTATTTTGTTTTTATTTTTAAATAATTCCAATAGCGGTTGCTAATCTTAGCATAGCCGAACGCTTCTTTTCATAGTATTTTCCTTTCTTGATTCCAAACTCTGAATAGATAGTAAGATCATTTATTTCAACTGAAGATAAAAATTTTCGCTCTAAAATAGTCCGTTCTGTTTCATCTAAGCAAGCATTCAATGCTCTCTCCATCTGTTTTACTCTAAGCTCTTCACTATTATTAAGATTCTTTAATCCATTAGCCTTTTGTAAAGAGGGGAATAAATCCACACCATGCTCTCTTTGTTCTCGTTGATTGTCTACTTTTACCTTTAAAGCCCGATAGTTTCGCAACTCATTTATTACCATCTTCTGCATTTGCTTCTCATCAATATCAACTAATTCAGTATTATAATTATCTTTCCTCACTTGGACCCCTCCATTACTTATTTGGCTATTAAGAAAAAATCAAATAAAAAATATCACAGATTAATCTAATCTAAACAACACCCAGTGCCTTTTGTCATTCATTACAGGTAATATTAAACATTACGTTTACTTTTGTCAATGATTTTTGTCAATTAAATGTTTTCAAATGTCAATAGAAAGGGTATACTACTATTAATGAACGATAAAGGTGGAGTAAATATGGCTGAGTTCGGAAAATATTTAAAAGCTATGAGAGAACAACGCGGATTAGGTGTCAATCAGCTTGCTGCTCTATCCGGAGTTAGTTCTTCTTTAATATCTAGAGTCGAAAACGAAAAAAGAGGCGCTCCAAAAAGCTCTACATTAGATGAACTAGCAAAGGTTTTAAAAGCATCGCAAGTAGAATTCTATTTTATGGCAGGTCACGTTGGTGCTCTTGAATACAATCAAGATTTTATCCCTTCAGATTTAGCATTACACTATTTATCTGACGAGGATAAAAAGTTATTTAATAAAGATAAATTAAAACAAAATCTTAATGATGAACGTGACATTGCAAAAAGAATGGAAGCCATAAGAAAGGACTTAAAAACGCCAGATGGTCTGAATTTTTCAGGTGAACCTTTATCTGAGGAGGCAATAGAATCCCTCCTAGAAGCAATGGAGTATGCAGTAAGGCAAACGCAACGAATTAACAAGAAATATGTCCCTAAAAAGTACAGAGATAATAATTAGGGGGAGATTTATTTGATTTGGATCAAAGAAACAGTTAGAGAGGTCACCGAGAAGTATAAAACTACCGACCCTTTTGAACTAGCGGATCATTTAAACGTTATTATAGTGGAATGGAGCCTAGACGAGGAAATTAATGGTTTTTATCACTACGAAAGAAGGAATAAGTATATATTTTTAAATAACTCGTTAAACGAGACATTCAAACGGTACACTCTAGCACATGAATTGGGCCATTCAATTTTACACCCTAAATTTAATGCGGCAAAAATGAAAGAACATACACTTTATTCGCAGGAAAAGATTGAAATTGAAGCAGATACCTTTGCGGTTGAATTATTAATAACAGATCTTTTTCTTAAAGAGAATCAAAATAGAATCTCTACAATAAAAGACGCAGCTCTTGAAAATGGAGTACCTTTAGAATTAGCACACCTTAAGAAGGTATGACATTTGAGAGATTTTATTTTCACAAAAAAAGAACATACATTCTCAATTTTATGAAGTAATTAACTAATGTTACAAATCGAAAGGAGGATAGATAGGTCTAATTTATATACAAATAAAGCATATCTCCCTCAACGGAAAATATGCTTTATTCTAATACTCAAATGGAGACGGTGGGAATCGAACTATCTACCGAAATCCCTTATAAATAACGAGTTTTGTCGACATTCCAAAATCATGATGCAAAATGAATGCAAAAACTATTTGCAAAAAATATCAATGCAAAAGATACGATTTATTGCCTTTCTTATATTATGTACTTCCACTTTATAAATGGTGTGATCTTCTCAGACCAATTGTTGAACTTTTCCAAGCTTTGCTCATGGCTAATTATTTCTACAATTACCTTCTCATCATTGTGAACGACTAATTTCCCTTTACGCTTCTCTATATCCCAAAATGAAGATAATTTATTAACCATTGCAAGTTCCCCCTAGTTGTAGTTTCGTAGGGATATTGTACCAAGTTAGGAGGGTGTGGAAAGAGCTTATGAACAAAAACTTCAAAAAGTGCTACCGTTCGTTTAATGCGAACGGTTATCAGTTTTTAATTTGACAATCTTCGACAAGTTGCGACGACTGACTTTAGCGGAATGACCGTCTACATCACTAAAGAAAACAAGCTTATTTGACTTAGATAACCTAACCACTTTCTTCATATTAACTAAATTCGCTCTATCTAATGAAGTAAAATCTTTAAGCCAATTATCTAAATCCTCCAAACTTCTCATTAAACGATATCTTTCATCCTCTGTTTGAACGTAGATAGTGCTACCATGTCGTTCAAACTTTAAAATTCTTTCAACCGAGATCATAAATCACCTTCTCATTTGAGTCCACAACCGGATATAACATATTCATACTCCTACCCTCTTTCTGTTCATTTTGTCAGACTGAGTTAGAAAAAGGTGCCAAATTAAGCCGAAAAACAGCCAGACGTCTTTGTAATGATAAGAACTATGAGCCTACAGCTACGACAAGAGGTAAGGTTGTGAGGTTTTTAATTAAACGAGGTCACGATGTTGATCATGAGGACTTTTGGTAAATTGGAAACTTTATCTTGTTGCACTCCGTAAACCGTAGTAATATTGCACTATAATTGTGTGAGACTATGGGAGGTCAACTGATGGCAAAAACAAAGAAAATTATAGAGACGAAATGCACCTGTAAAGGCTGCGGCAATGTTTGGTTTTATGATAAGAGAGATGAAGCTCAAATCAAAGCCGATAAGTGGGAAGCTGCAGGTAACAGCATGAGCAATGCAGGTAAAAGTATGATGTGCTGTGGAGGATGTTTGCCAGCTATCTTTATTCCTGAGAAGGATAAGGTCAAAGTGAAGGACTTAAACGTTTGCGAGAAATGCGGATCTAAAGCAGTCACTAAAGAAACGATTGAACACAATGTTGAATAGAATTTGTATTGCCCTTATACGCTTTTATCAAATAGTTATTTCGCCGATCAAGCCTAAGAAAGTTAAATGTCGCTTTCATCCTACTTGTTCTAATTATTCTTTAATGGCCATTAAAAAATACGGAGCTATTCAGGGAATTAAAAAGACCTGGGCCAGGCTTAAAAAATGCAATCCTTATAATCGTGATAGTGCTATAGATTATCCATGAGGTGGTAAAACTGTGTGGGATAAAATAATTGATGTTCTGAAACTTAATAATAAACAACTTGTACCTATCTTTTTTACATCATTGTTTATTACGCTTTTCAGTAATAGTTCTATAGCTCAAAATGTAGGGCTTGCTGTAATTTCAGAAAACGAAGTAGTCAGTTTAGTAGTAGCCATTGCATTGTTTTTATCTACTGCTTTACTACTAACAAATCTTTGCTTCTTCATCTCAAATAAAATTATGAACAAATTCAGTTTAAAAAAACTTGAAAAAGAGAAATTTAATCGATTATCAAATTTAACAGAGATCGAGAGAGAAATACTACTAGAATATATAGAGAGTGGTAGCAAATCAAGGGTTTTTGACATGACTGATGGAGACATAATTGTTTTAAGAAGGTACGGCATTTTAAATATCGGTTCAAAGATCAGCAGTGGTATGATGAATTTCCCTCATATTATTGACGAATATTCTAGAAAAGTTCTTATTGATAATCCCGAATTTTTACACATCGAAAAAAGTGAAGATGAAGACGAAAATTATACTAATCCGTATCAATCTTTCAAGATGCCGATTAAGTGGGATTAATTATTGAGCCAAACATATTGGCTCTTTTTTCTCGTTGTATTACGAACACGCATTCGCATATAATAAGAACAACGTATTTATTTGGGAGTGTTTTTCATGCCATCATTTGAGGAAATGGAAGATCATAAAACGAATCTGCGTCGTGGTAATTTATTGTGGGAGGGTAGCCGAATGATGTTACCCGAACATAAAGCAGCTATAAGAGAACATAACGAAAAAGAAAAACGCATCGAAAAGCATGAGCTTGATCCGGATGAGCTTCAAGAGATCGGTTATGTGGTGATGGATGCACTTAAGCATACGCATAATGTAGTCATTAACTATTGGGATCATTGGGCTTACCATGATGTTGTGGGGATGATTGCAAATGTTAGTAAAGATCAAAAGCAGATTAAGCTTGAGACTGATGATGGTGAGTTTTTTTACATTGAAGTTGACTGTCTTCGGAGTGTTGTAATTTTATGAGGATGAGCAGTTTTACTATAGTTCGATGTTCATGTTTAGTGACGGGCATAAAGTGAGCTACCTTATTACGGATCAGTATGGAGTGTTTGAGTAATCTTCTTGCAGCTGGAGTGTAATGCTGTGAATGATGCTGAAGCACTTCTTTTGCGTTGAGAGTGTAGTCGTACTCTTTGAGGTTGTGGCGATGGATGAGCGTGTGGTTAATGTGTTCTAAGTCTACATAGGTTTGGGAATTGTATGGCATGTAGCACCTCCTATCCCTAATTTCTACACGTTCCATAATAATTCCTTTTATATAAACATAATTACCTACAAAAACCTTCCACAATACCGATTATGATGGTATATTCTTCATAACTATTAATTCTTTGGAGGGATATGTTTTTGGTTGATTATTGGACTAGACCTACATTATTGGAAAATTGGGACGAAGGAATAGACACTATTATGGCAATCGATGAAAATGGAACTCCCGATCTAAAATATTTAAAAAAATTAAAAGTACTATCTTCATGGGATTTCTATGCAGAAAAAATTAAACCTAACACCAAGTGGTTCACAGCTTCTGGAGTCATCTTAGAAAGAGAGAACTTCCAAAACTTCAAAAAGAATTTCATGGATCTTAAACATAATTTTTGGGAGAACGCAGAATTCCAATACAAAGATGATATTCGCAGGATAGTTTTTCATTCAAGGGAGATTAGAAATAAAATTGGACCATTTGATCCTAGGGATATAGACAATAATCAATTCTTACAAGAACTTACTCAAGTTATTAAGAAAACACCTTTCTCTATTTATAGCTCTACTATAAATAAGTACGAGCTTGTCAAAAGATATCATTACCCTATGGGAGTTTATGATTTAAGTTTAAATTTCATTGTCGAAAGATATGCAATGATGTTAAATAACACCGGAAGAACTGGTTTGCTCTTTATTGAAGCTCGGGGAAAAAAGAGGACAAAGAAGTACTAGATCATTTAAATAATCTAATTAATAGAGGAAACAATTATTACAGTTCATCTGATTTCAAATGTATTAAAGGTGTTTATTTTAACCCAAAATGGTGTTACTCGAGTGATTATAAAAAATCTCACTTGCAACTGGAACTAACAGATTTAATTACACATCCAATACACAAGTTTACAACCACAGGATTAAAAGATATGGCTTATCAATCTTTTGAGAGTAAAATCTATAATTACCCTTATGTGAACGGTTATGGAATTAAATGTTTTCCATAAAAAAGAACCACTTATAAAAGTGGTCTCCGTTCGAGCACCCTCGAACCCTATTGCTAGTATAACCTAATAATCTTTAGTTATACAAGCCCCTCCAACAGGAAGGGCTCTTTATTTAATTTACAACCTTGTCCAACTCCCGATACGTATTAGGTCCAGCAATACCATCTACTTCACGAGGAAGATATACTTTCTGGAAACGTCTAACCGCATCCTGTGTTTTCGGGCCATAATCATCATCGACTCTTCCAACATTGTAGTTAGCAGCGTTTAATGCTGTCTGTAGCAAGCCGACGTCCTTCCCTTTGTTCCCGCGTCTGAGAACTTTAGTTGGAAGTACGTATTTTTTCTTAGTTGGTTTTGGAGCAGGTGCTGGCTTCTTTGGCTCTGGTTTACGTCCAGTATCAATTGCCTCCCACGTAAGAGCACCAACAATACCATCAGCATCAAGATTTAAAGATGCTTGATAAGCTCGTACTGCTTTATCTGTTTCTGATCCAAACCAACCATCTGCCTTAACACCAACAGCACGTTGAACCTTCTTGACGTCTTCTCCATTCATCATGTTTTTGGTATCCAATCGCAACGTTCTTGGCTTGCTTGGAGTAGGTGCTGTTACAGTAACAGGCTTAACTTCTGTCTTAGGTGGTGTGTATGTTTTACCTTCTCCTAATGCTTTTCTAACCTGGTCCATGTTGATACCAGGGCAAGCGGTAGAAGCTCCTTGGAATTCACGATGACCTAATACATTTGCTAGGGGAATACCTAAGCGTTTCTGCCAATAAGCTGCACGTTCATTCCAAGTCTTTTCTTGTTCTGCGGTGAATTGTCCATTACCTACTACGCAAATATGATACGTACCTGTGTTATGACCACCTACTCCGTTTGTAATGACGTCCGGATCGTAGCAAAACTGAATAGATCCATCCGGTAAGATGATTTCATGGTACCCACCAGTAGACCATCCTAACTGATCAAACCAACGCTTTCCAAATGAGAAATAGTCTCCACCTGTTGTTCCCGAATGGTGACGAGCGATCCGATTTACTCTGCTTAATGCTCGTTTACTTTTACCGCCACGTACTGATTTACGGATATCATGAATTTTTGTCATCTTTCTTCACTCTCCTCTGATTTTGGTTGGTCTTCTTCTGGTCCATGCTTATCAAACCCACGCAACTTCTCTTGAATCATCGGTGGCACTTTTAAGCCAATGTGTACTGCATTCTCTGTTATTGATAAAATTTCGTTAGCCATATAAAAAAGCACAGTCGCCGTGGCAACCATGCCGTTTAAATCCAAAATGACATCTATTACATTTGCCACAATAATAATGGCAAAAACTGCAATCTTACGAGCATAACCAAACAATGCAGATCGACTTCGTAAGTCCTTATTCTTAATGGCTTTCATTATTCCTGTCACGATATCCACTAGCATTAATATGACCAACAGATTAAGGTAACTCACCTCCCCGAATAGATATAACTTTACAACCTCTAAACTTTCCAAATTAAAAAACACTGATATTTGCTCCATAACGATCCCCTTTTCTTTTCATAATAAAAAGCCCTCCGGTTGGAGAGCTCACTTTAGTACTTATCAATAAAAATTATCTACGGTTTCTGCCTCGTAAGAAGAAGGAACTTTCTTATTTAATGACTCAATTAAATTGATTCCGACCCCATACATCAATATTGAAATTACAGTAGTGTTAAAAAGAATGTACATGCGCATTAGATCCTCTAAATCGCTAGCTCTTATGCTTGAAGAAAGCATAGAAAAAACTTGCGTTAATACACCAAAGATAATGATATAAAGGACACTTCTTATAACGCTCTTTTTTTCTCTTGTTGATTTTATATTTAAACTTAACGCCCCTAAGCCAATAGCAATAGATATGTTTATTATTGCCAGGTTCTGGACACCTTCTACTACCGCTAAATACTCAACATTTTTAGCTACATAAGCACTTATAACTAGTAATACAACAGAAATAAAACCAAATATAATTTTAAAACTTCTCACTCTCTATTCACCTCATTAAATATATCGGCAAGTAAAAAGCTTGAATAAAGACCTAGAAAAGAGCCTACTCTTCAGTAGACCCAGTGTTGTATATTTACCTCGCAGTTTTGTACTCCCCCCCTTTTCATAATAAAAAGCCCTCCGTGTGGAGAGCTTCTTACTCACTATTTTCAACAGTACATTCATCATAAATTGGCATATCTAATGGTATTCCGTTATGCCAGTTAATTTTTGAACAATGAACCTTAAACTTCTCGCAATAAGACTTGATTAGAGGTAAATAAGCATCATTAAAATCGGCACCAAGCACTATATGCACTAGAGAGTCTTGATAATCTACATATTCAAAACCAGATTCATTTTTTGTAAACACTACCCATCTAAACTCAGTTTCATCTTGCCAATCAATAAATTTTTCGAAAAATAAATCTTTATAATATGAAGATAGGTGATTGTATACCCCAGCTTCTAAATCATCTTTTATCGAATTGAATTTAATGTTCAATCTTAAATTATGGAAGTCTGTTGAATATTGAACATTCTCCCCAAAAAAACGTACATCAGAATTGAAAGTGTTGGAAATTTTCGATTCTAGCTTGTTCTGATCAAAAACTAGACAGATACCCTTATGACTATCCCCATACTGAGCCCACATTCGAGGACGTAAACAACCCTTAATCACCTCATTAATAGCATTAGGATCATAAACATTTTTGTCTTTTGTGAAACATATGAGCTTTGCATCTTCTTTTAATAATTCATTAATTTGCTTATTTAAATTAAGACTATCCATATGTTCAAATAGTTCAATCTCCTCCTCGGCAATACCAAATCCAAAGTACCACTCCTTATTTTCTCTTGGATCATTTGTTTTATTAATTGAGCTCAGCCTTAACTTTTGATCACGCAAAATATAGCTTATACAAGTATCAGATGAAGTGAAATGATATAAATAGTTTTCTTGTGCTCTATAAATGTCTAAGATAAAAATCACTCCTTTTAAATATAATAACATTATATTTTTAGGCAGTGATACTATCATTTACAACTATCAGAATTCCACCTGTCATTACTCCTCTCTCTATAAATTTCAACTTCTAACAACTTTTATTGAAATGAATGAGCCTACTATTCAGTAGACTCTGCTTCTACAATCTCTCTAACTTGCTCGCGAATAACAGAAGGAACAGAATCAATGGTTCTAAGCCCTCTAATCACATGAGCTGCATATAACATGGCTAATGCTGAAAATTTCATACTTTATCAATCCTCTCTTTTAATTGTAAGTTCATATCGGCTATCTCTAACATAGCTTGTTCTAAAATATCCATTCTTGAAAGTGATTCTTCTTGTTCTTCTGGTGGACCCCCTGTCTCTAACCAACCTCCATGACTTTGAAGGACAACACGGTAATTAGGTTCAGGCGGTGCGTTCCATGTGGTATTTTCCGGAAGCGTGTAGCTTCCACCTTCATTCTCTTGTACCTCAATCCAACCTGTTAGCACCTTAGTTTTTGGATCATACTGATAAGCAATCTTCATAACGTCCTCCTTATTCTGTCCAGAATCGAACGCCATCTAAGCTGATCTCATCGTTCGTAGTGATATCACCACGTAAAAGCATTCTACCTGTATCAGCTTCGATAGTAATTCCGACTGTTTGATTTTTTGTTACATTGTAAGCACCTGTCTTTATTAGGGTAGTCGGTCTTCTTCCTGATGGTAACGTTGATAAAGGTAGAGAAAGATTCGAATGCGCCTTGATTGATCCTCTAAAGAAGAGTTGACGATTCGATACACTGTATGCAGCCATTACTTCTCCTGCTGTGGATCCATTAGCTAAGGGTAGGTTCTGCCAACTTGCAGGAGCATTAATACTGAACATTGCCCATGAACTAGGATCAGATTCACTTGTTACACGGTAGTAGATTTCATGGATTACTCTGGAGCTCCTTATCAGGAATTGAATAAATGAGGAGCCTGTATCCTTTTTCGTTACGATAAGGAACCAACCCGCTACACCACGGTTAGGGTGATCGGTGAATCTGTTTGTATCAACTGTACTCATATAATGGGTATCAGCTTTAGATACTGTTGTGAGAGCCGTGATATTTGCATCTATACGCAACGAACTTTCTCGCGATAATGTTCCGAACATCGATTCTAACTTCTCGCGTTCTCCCGGTCTAAAATGCTTGTCTTGATCTTTTAAATGCCCTTCAATCTCTGAACTTTCTTCAAGTGGTGGTTCGATTGGAGGTTCACTTCCATTTGTCCACTTTCCATATAAGAAACGAGGACTATATAATGCATCTTCTGGCTGGATAAACGTTACATTCACCGGCAATTCTTTTTCATCATCAACAAAAAGGATATCAATAAGATATCCTTCTTCATCATACTTCCATGCTTGTACTTCCAACTGTCACACCTCCTATTTCATCGGCATTACTAAATTCACATAAACGGATGTTACATTATCAGGGAGATTTGCAATCAAGCCACTCGCACTTAGAATTCCATTGTCTCTAACTACGATTTTCCGATCGCCTGTTGTTCCAGCTACAGCACAATTAACCCACCAATTAAATTCAGGCGCCAGCTCACTTGGTATTCTTGCAAAGTCAACTGGATCGCCTTTAGGAATATCAACTCGACCTTTCATGAAAAGTAATCCTGCCTGAGAAGCATACATCAACGGATCATTAACGGGACTGTTACGAGTTCCATTAATTAATGTTGATCGTCTCCACACTTTTCGTCCACTTGTCATGATCTCCACGAAGTCACCTGGATCACCCACGGCAGGAACCACACGTATATAAATCACAACATCTCGATTTGCACTATTCCTCCATAACACCTGCCTGACTGATCCTGGCTTATCTGATGGCAGGACATCCATATACCAACCAAGCGTCACCCGGACTAGGATGATCTCTTAAACGGAAAGTATCATCCGTCGTCATATAATAGTTGTCAGGAATTTTGATATCACTTAAACGTGTGACGGACGGGTAAAGGTATTCACACTCTCCACCTTTGAAATGAATCTCCCATTTACTTGATGCAGTTGATTTATTTAAAATCCGTGAGAATACTCTTACTTTTCTAGTGAGTGTGCTCCTTGTTAAATATTGCGGAACAGTCCCCACTCTGTCACCTGGCAAAACGTCTAAAAACCACCCTGCGTTACCCGGATCTGGATGGTCCGTTAAACGTAAGGAATCATCGATAGAAAGATAATAATGACCAGGCTTCGTTATTTCAGCTAAACTTTTAGCGTTTGCAGGTATGTTTTTGCGCGAACCATCTGATTTAGTCATTGCGTATAGCTGAGGGTTACTCAATATATACTGCATTAACTTATTTATTGACCCTCTCTGTCCATACGAATACACTTTGTGGCGACGTCTTCCCATACCGCCTACTGTAATACCAGCTAGTAATGCTCTTTGTTTCGTTACTGGATCAGTATAAAAAAAGACTCCCTCAGGTTCTCGGAAGTCGTCTATAAATTTTCCATTGTTTTCTGCTCCAAATGTATGAAGTTTGCGAGCGACTTCCTGTCCTGTTTTAAAATCATACTGAGCTAAATATGGTTGATGCGGCGTTCCGTTGGCTGATCCACTGTACCAGTACATGTCATATCCATCCGAAGTGACACCTTGCATAAAATCAATATCAGAAGAAACGATTACTTCTCCCAACAAGTTGTCAACGCCCTCTTTGATGTCCGATAACTTACGTAATTCCACTACTTGTCTGCCATTCCTTGAATAACGTAAGGTAATAAACCCATAAGCAGGATCTATTGTTGGTGTAGTATAAACAGAGTTAAACTTCTTGAACCGTTCAATACCTGATATAGATCCAATACCTGTATTCGGTTTATAAGGAAAACGGACTAACTCATTGCTGATTACACGGTTGTTACCATCTACAATATTGAGGTTAGACCAGACATACAGTACATCATCTTCCCACTCAAGACCCACTGTAGTGCCATGACCACCATCTTTTATGATCATATAATCGATAAGCTCACCGTTAGGAGTCATCTGGCTCAACACATAATGCTCATTGTTGCCGCTTGTAGTGGAATGCACCTGAGTCGCAAATAGATTCTCTGTTCTCTCGTCAATTCCAAACCACTGCATAACAGATGCTGACATAGGAACCAATTCAGCGAAGAAGTAAGGCTCGTATTTAAACAAGTCAAATTCATGTTCAATGTCATCGAGCACACCCAATGTTTGATTAGTTACAATGAGCTCATTTTCATTATCATCCGCGCGTTCTCCCATGGTTCCGAAACTCTTACCAGTTGTGCGAGAAACATGATAATCTTTAATCTCTGTGATATCGGTAGCGTTAGCGATCTGCTCTTTATACTTTTTATCAAGGACCTCTTGCTGAAATTGCGTGTCTTTACTCAGCTTTTCGGTTTCATCAGCTAACTTTGCCGTTTCTTCCATACCATCAGCAATAGAATCTCTAACATATCGAGCTTTTTCTTCACCACGCACCGAATTAGCCAATTTTTGAATTACGTTTTTTATAGGCATTAGCTTCCTCCCTCTAATCTAGACAATCTGAGAAGTACATCATCTAAATTCACTAATTGTGTGGCAGTAATCTTGTTCAATTTTTCTTTATCAACCGAATCAAAAAGCCCGCTAACCAATTCGGTTGCGAGCTCATAATTCTTTAATCCATCTAGTTTTTGTTTATCGGCAGCAGTCATTAACCCTGTATTTGTTGATGTAGCTGGTTGGTAATCAGGTAGGTCACCAAGAGACTCATTCAACTCATCAAGAGCAGCGTTTAAATCTTTGACAGCTTGATCAAGACCAGGCAGATCATTGTCTTCTAGTGTGATCTTGATAATAGATACTGTTTCATTTACTCCATCAACTTCCGATCTTAAAATTCCGATTGTCCTAGCTTGTCTGTGTATGGTGTTCTGCAAATCCACAACTGTTCTGGCTGATCGATTTACATCATTTTGATATTGAGAAGCTGTTTTGAACAGATCACCGACAATCATATTATTATTGGCTGGGTTGATAATATCGATATTCTTTTCCACAACTCTCAGGGTTTCATTTATGGCCATGATTGGATTAATGACAGGATAACTGTTTCCGCACTCAAAGCTGTCAGGATCTTTGCCGATGTTGTATAAATCCAACGCCTCAATAACATGTTTGACTTTCACTCTATTGTTTTCAGCCAGATAGTTGCGTCCAGTTCTAATCAAGTTGGCAGGTATTGTGATATCATCCCAATTGACGCTTTTTGTTATAATGCCAAAAGCTGCCCTTGCTTGATCGTCCTCAATATAATCCAATCCGTTATTAACTGATTCAATCGTTAACCTTGCTTGGCTTGCGTCAACAGCCTGTTCATCTTCTGACTCAATTGTGACTCCAAGAGGAATGAGACGTGTAATGATCTCATTCGGATCAGCTTCTTTTTCAATGGACTTAAGATTGTGAGCCAATCTAATTTCAGTCTTTTTTACATCTCCACCTTTTTCAAGGTAGTCCAGATACCTGACTCCATTTTCTTTCCGAATCCACAGCTCCCCACCTAACCGATCTATGAGCTTGTCGTTGATAGACGCCCATGTAGACTCATATCCAAGGTAGCGATACACATTGTCTGTATTATTCACTACAGTGACGTTACCAAGAACAAAACGCTTATCAATATTGTCATTGGCTATTTCTCTGTTGTGTTGGTCAATCATATGCTGTAGAAAGGCTCTGATTGTGATGTCCCTAAATTCGCCATGACGCTGTGCTGAATCGTTGAGATAAGCAAGCTCTCCTTCACATAACAAGGACTTGCCGAACTTGCCTGAGTCGTCCATGTACTCACTGGGCACCCTTGCCCTTCCTTCAAACTCCATCTTTCCTGTTTTCATGTTCTTCACTTCAACCAAAGTTTTAAATGGTCTGATCAAATTATAACCAGGGTTAAACGGGAGAAACTTAAAGGAAAAGGTAGATGCTAGATTTACAACCTGTTTGATCGTACCCTCTTGTAGTTTCAATTCATTAAATTCAGGATGATGTATCTCTGTTCTCTTGCCATCATTAATGATTGTGACTTTATACATCAAATCATCTCCTTGTAGTAGATAAAGGAGACTTCTGCCGAACCTAAGATTCGTAGCCTGTTTACTCCTGGACTAAGTGTGAAATCATAAGATGATTTTGTTCCTGCAGGTATGTCATAGGTGACGCCATCCTTAATGATCTTAATAGATGCAGACGTCTTGATCTCAGGCTTTGCTTTACGACTGCCTGGGTTTTGAAGAATGACGTCCAGTGACCCATTGACCTTAAACATCGTATCTTGAAAGTAATCCCACAGAAAGTTGATCTCATCCCAAAGACCATGCCCCTCTGGAAACCTAGCTATTTTGTGCGAGTATGCTGTGAATGTGACTGTTACCTTACCCATTACAAATTGAAAATCCGTTTCTGCACTAGAAACGGACTCAGCCAAGAAATAGAAATCAGACAAGGTATCATCTTTAAGCGGCAACTTTCTAAAAGGAGCTTGCAGCCAATTTAACAGCTGCGTTTCAAGTTCCTGAAAATAATGCCTTGCTTTCTTCCCTGCAATATTAAACGTGTAAGTAAGCTCCCTTTCCGTCCACTCTTGCTCTCCATAGAGTGAAGAGAAGTCATACTCAATATTAGAGTAAGGTATCCTCTCCATTTTCTTGATTTTAGAGGGCTTGCCCAAGTTTCTTGATTCTATCGTTAATCCAAGATCTCTATAGCTGTGTAACCCATTAAATTCAATACCATCCCAACTCATTAGTAGGCAAGCCCCCTCTCTTGTAGTGCCATCCGTTTAGATTGTTCGCTATCCATCTGAGAACCGACTTTTTCACGACCTAAGAATACATCAGTAGATTTATCTGCAATCTTTTGCATGATAGCAAGCATTTTGTTGTTGCTATCCCTTAAGATTTGATTCTGTTCTTGCGTAGCAGCAAGTAACTCCTGCATGAGCGTCATTTCCTCTGGCTGTCCTCCAGATGGCTGAGAAGGATTAGACAATTGATTAGGACGCTTCGTTCCTTGGATATCTCGTCCGGCTAAAGCAAGAAGCTTTTGCGCTGCTGATCTACGGCTCGGATCAGTTGGGATAACATACTCTGGCCATCCTCCATCAGCAAGCTCATACATACCTCGTCTATCAACTCTACCTCCTGTTTTAAGTCCTCTTGGACTAATAGGAGTGCCATTGCGTCTAACTTCATAATGTACGTGCGGACCTGTACTATCACCAGTTGATCCAGTAAGACCAATAGTTTGACCAGGAGCAACCATTTGACCAGCTCTAACAAGGTTCTTTTGATTATGGCCATACCTTCTTTCAAATGGACCAGTAACAACCTTGATTAAGTTTCCGTATCCTCCAAGCCCATCCGGAGAACGAAACACGGCCAGGAGCCTGAGAAGAAAATGGTTTCCCCATAGGAGCTGCCCAATCGTCACCGTTATGCGGTCTGATTTGTCCTGTGATCGGATGTTTACGTCTTGGGTTGAATGGTGAAGAAAGCCTAAACCCTTTCCAACCCTTGCCACCAGATCCTCCTGCTCCACCTTCAAAGAAACCATTAATCTTATCGGTGACAAATTTTTTAAATGAGTCTTTCACCTTAGTAAAAGCGCCAGTTCCAATATCCTTAAGCGATCCACCCATTTCAGGTGCAGCCACACCCATGAGATCTAACGCTTTATTAAAGAGCTTGCCTGGATTAGAGATGTAGTCCCATACATCAAGAGCAGAATCCTTGATTGTAGATGCTACTTTTTTTGTCTTGCCCCATAGATTCTTACCTGCATTTTTCAATGTACCCCATGCGTATTTTGGTATATCCATCATTTCTTTTGTTTCTAACGCTGACCAAACATGAGAGCCTTTAGGTAGACTAATCAGCGTGTCTTTGGCAGGAGAAAGGAAGCGATCGCCATCAGGCGTCTCTATAAGCTCTCTGCCTGAGTTTCTTCCTCGTCCATCCCCTACTATGGCAAGACCGCCTTTGTGTCCATCTGTGCCGTGTGCGTATTGTGGTACTGACCATTCACTGATCTTCGTACTGACACCGACTTTATCAAGAACCCAGTTCACCCCGCCGATTACGCCATTTACCCCTTTACCTAGTTTGTCAGTCATGGAATTTGCTACTGCAATCAATCCAAGCTCCAATATTACCTGCTGTTCTCTTAAGGCCATCGCCCATTTTCTTTGGCATGCCCTTTACGGTTTCAACCATTTCAGAGACGTATTTTCCGACATTCGATTTCAAATCTGTGAAAATTCCAGTGATTCGGTTTTTCATATCAGTGAATCGAGAACGGATACTAGAAACCGTATCAATAACGGGTTTTACAATTCGATCCTTGATGGCATTCCATAAATTACGAGCTGTGTCACGGATTCCGGTAAAAATTGAACGAATTGTATCTCGCATTGAAGTAAAGCGACCCCGCACAAAATCAATGATTGCTCGGATCACTGGCATGATGATTCCGTTCCAGATGAAATTCCATATTTGAGAAAACGTATTACGAATTGAAGTTGAGATTGTTGAAATTGTTGTTTGCATGGAAGTAAATCGATTCTTCACGAAATCAACTATCCATTTTATAACGTTGTTAAAGGTCGTTCGAATTCCGGACCACATTGTTGAAATGTACCCTGCGAAACTTCTTATAAAAGTGAGTCCAAGCTTTAAGGATTCGTCCGAAGAACATCAGCTGAATGAAATTCCAGACAAACTGGATCGCCCCTGAAAACATCTGCTTTATGCCTTCCCACATTTTGCGGAAGTCGCCAGTAAAAAGACTAGAAAAAGTCTTCGCTAATCCCATAATGAATTTTAGCCCGCCATCGATGACGCCCTTTATATTCCCCCAGATCATTTTCGCTACTTCGAGCACGATTTTAAAGGCAACGGAAAAAATCTGTTGCATATACGGAAATGCCCACTTAAAGGCAGCGACCAGTCCATCAATGATCGGCTTCGTTACTTTCCAGATTCCAGAGAAAATATTCTGGAATGCCTTGAGGATGGCTTGACCTTCAGAGTCCCAAAACTTTTTGATTTCAGCTATTTTTTGACGTACAAAATCCATCGCTACTCCAATGGCATCCATGATTATTCTTTTTGCATCGGCAAATCCTTTTTTGACTGAATCTATAAATGCAAGGAACTGAGGATTGGTCGTAAGAAACTCTTTTACTTTTTGATAAGCATTCACAAAAGCATCACGTACTGCATGTATGATATTTCTGAATGTCTCTGATTTTTTATAAGCGATGATGAATCCAGTTGTAAGAGCTGTAATGACAGCAATCGTTATTCCAATTGGTCCCGTTAATGCCATAAACCCTAGCCTTAATACATTGAGCAAACCACCTTTAGCAGCTATTGCATGCATGACTGGAGCCATTGCCGACATCACTTTACCAATGATGATGATAAATGTACCTAGCACAGTTAAAACAGGACCAAGCCGCAACAGCTAAACCAGCAAATACCCCTGCTAGTTTCTGTTGTTCCGAGCTAAGGCCTTTAAACCAGTTGATTGCTGTTTTAACATGACCAACAATCTTAACAAACGCTTCACCAAACTTAACGCCCCATTCTTCTGCTACTCCGGACATAGTATCTATAGCGCTAGTCATATTAACGACTAAAGGTTTCATGGCAGAGAAGAAGCCTCCACCTTTACCGCCAGCATCCAAGAAGTTTGCTCCTAAACGTCCAACGGCTGCCCACATGTTAGCCAACCCAGCTTTGAGGGATTTATCCCCCATTGTTTGTGCAGCACCACCGATATTGTTTTCAATTGCTTTTAAAAACTTATCAGTCGAAATCTCTCCCTTAGAAGCCATATCAAATACAGCATCAGCGGTTGTATTTGCTTCTTCTGCGAGCCATTGGTAAATAGGCAACCCTCTATCAGATAACTGCTGTAATTCTCCGTTATACGCTTTACCTGACGTTTGGATCTTATTGAAAATACCTCCCATGTCAGATAGGTTTGTACCAGCGATAGCGGCAGCGTCACCTGTGAGAGAAAGGTACTTAGTAAGTTCTTTACCTTCTTTTACTCCTGCAGCTACAGCATTGGCAGCAGTCGTAGCAGCTTCATCTAATCCAAATGAGGTTCCACGAACAGAATCTAATGCTGATCCCATGATCTTCTCAATTTCTTTCGTAGTAAAACCAAGGCCTTCAAGCTTTGCATTAGCTTCATCGATCCCCATTAATCGACTAAGGCCTTTTGCAATGGCAGTAGCTCCAAGTGCAGCAATTGGAGCCGTGAGCCAAAGAGTCATTTTACCGCCAAGGTCTTTGACGCCACTACCAAAGCTTTGTAGCTTTGTTCCTGCTACATCCATCGCATTTCCCATCTTAGTCCAGCCTGAGTTTTCGATACGCTGAGCTTCAGCAAACTTTTTAAGCTCTGATGTAGTCTTAGAAATGTCGCTCTCTAAGTTTCTTAATGCAGCCGATTGCTTGTTGTATTCAATTGCAGCCTTTTCAGCCTCGGCAGATCCAGCACCGTGTTCATCAACCATTTTTTCATAACTTTTTTGAGCAGCTTCGACACGTACCTTTTGTACATCAAGCTTTTTATTTAATCCATCTAATCGGGTTTCATACTTACCAACAGATCGCTCGCCTCTATCAAAGGCAGACATATTGGCGCGCATTTCACTGTTCACTAAACTAAATTGTCTATTAAGGTTTTTAAGCCCGCTCTCCACTTTCAAACTGTCCAGGCTTAACCCTATCGACAAACCCTCAATGCGTTCCATGAGTTTCCTCCTTTCCTTGTTAATCAATAAAAAATCCCTTAACTACCACCACTAAAGGCAGCAATAAGGGATTTTTCTTCTTTGGGTTTATTTCGTTCTTTCAAGATTTGCACGACAAATTCATAAGGCATGGCAAGTGTTTCGTTAATGTCCTTGCCGTCCTTCATCAAGTCCAAGATGAGATTATCTAAGTACTCTTTTTGTTTGGTTGGGGAAAAGTCCTCATCCGTTAACCTTTCCTCTCCAGGAACTTTTTTGTCATTTCGGTATTTTGTTCAGATTGAGTACCCGTCATCACAAAGGCAACGTGTTCCTGTAACGTTTTTAAGGCATCTGGACCATGTAAGCCAGCAAGGAGATCCTTCTTAGTAAATTGCTTGTTGTAAAGTTTCACAGTGAAATCAACAAGCAAATCAAATAACTCACGGTTAGTAAGAGGCTTTTTATCATCATCTTCTTTTTGATCTTTCCCTTGTTCCTCCATTTTTTCAGCAATGTCCATCGCTTCATAAGTAACATCTGTACGGATAAATGGAGTTGTAATATAGGTCATGGATACGATGTCGCCGTCGTCCTTTACCTCTGTAATAAGTTCGATTGTATGTCTCTTTAAATTCGCCATTGTGACACGCTCCTATTTTTATAATAAAAAAGAGCAAGGCATCAGCCTCACTCTTGAATCAATGCTTTTAATGCTGTAACTTCATCTGCGGTGAACTGACTTTCACCGGGATCACCCTTATCCCCTTTATCTCCCTTGGTACCGCGAGGACCTTGGGGACCTTGCTCTCCTTGTGGTCCAGGTTCACCTTCGCCACCGCCGATAGATCCGGCAGTTCGCACTAAAGTGGCAATCTCTCCTTCTTCCACAGTAGCTGTAACATATCCAATATCAGATTCCACAGCATTGATTAAAACGCCATCCTCACCCGCTTGGACTCTTACACCTGCAACAATTGCTTCTCCAGCTTCGATGCGCCATGTAGACTTACCGGAAAAATTCACATCAACAACGGAATCAGCTTCAATCGCTCGTGTCGAATGGAAATCAGGAGTACCACCAGCTTCAGTGTGAGCGATTGTAGGTGCCGCCCCTTCTTCGCTTTCAAGAGATAACAGGCGATTGGCTAAGATATCACTATTTACGAGTACCTTCATCCTTCAACGCCTCCTGCTGGTGGAGTAGTCCCAGGGAATGGTTTGCCGAACGTTGCCATAAACAAAGCATCACGATTTTTTGTTTCGCCAGCTGCATCCTCTGCGGTTGCTACAGATTTCAATTTATCAAATCCTTCTAGCTCGCGATCCATGAACTGTGCGTTGATTTCCTCAGGATTAAACTCAACACTTTCGCCTTTTGTTTGAGCATTGATGTTAGGTCGAGTGAAAATTCCCTTTAGGCAAGCAACCCATTCTTTTCTCCCACTCTGATATGTCTTTGCAAAAATAACAGCAACATATGGAGGATTGTCTTCAGCTCCCATCGCTGTGATGCCGTTCTTCGCTTCAAGACCTAGCAGCTTCTTTTTATCCTCAGTTGGGATTTTGTGAAATGCAGAAGTGACAGTTGTGTCTCCAGCAGATACAGCCATTTCAGCAATCTTATTCCCACCGTAAGCCTTAACAATTTCTTGCGGCATTTCAATCCCAATTGTCTGAGGAAATTCTACTTTCTCAATGTCTTCACCAGCTAGCATAATAGCTGTTCCTGAATCTGCTAATACTCCATAATAAAACTCGTCCACTCCTGTGGATGCTGTATAATTCTTTTGTTCTTCTGGCACTTAAAGCCCTCCCTTAAATTACATGCTTAACACCGCGGTACCTTCTGGCATCGCGGTAGATCTTTAAACCTTCGTCATATTCGTCAAGACCATCGCCACTTTGCCTGAATTCAAGACTGTCCCATAAGACTTTTTCTATCGCTTCGGCAACAAGATCCCGATCTGTCAAACTGCTAGACCATACCTCAATTTGATAGAGATATCTTTTTGTGATCCATTTGTTGCCACCAAACGAATTAGGTGAAGGTGTCGTTATAGGATCAATGATGATGTAACATCCACTAAAATCACCCGTTGCGGGATACTTATAGAACTTGATCTGTGTATTCACATTGACCTTTTCTTTAATAACAGGATTAGCTGCCAATGCGTTGTAAATATCCCAATTCATTGGCGCATACCCCTTATGATCGCTTTCTTAACAGCATCACGATAAACTTTCTCTGAACTTTGCAAGGCTCGTGCAATGGCTCCTTTGGCTGATGGACTAGGGTTGCGAATCGTACCCCACTCATTCAAGTGGATAATCCGGTACCGCCCTTTAGGACCACGCCAATGGATCTTAATTCGTACTTCTCCATTAACGTAATAAGGCTTAGAAACTGTAATCTCATTGATAGTAGTGCCAGTGTCCTTGTAAGGCATTAATTGACGCCTTAACTCCTGAGCAAAAAGCATTGCCCCTGATTCGACTGCGCGCTCTTTGATCTCTCTCATTCGTTTTTGCCCAAAACGACTCTCTAATTCAGCCAAGAGCTTCTTCATCCCTCTTACCTGGACCACTCATTTAACAAGCCCCGCGACAATGTCAATAAAACGTCTGTCTTGTAAATTAGGCTGCACCTTTTTGATGTTGTAGTGGTACCCTTGATAGTCCAAAGCATCCACCTCCAAGTAATGCAAATTGGAAGGCTTGTACTCAAACTGAGGATCGCGGATCGTGATTGTGATATCTGATAGAGTGTTGTTTGCCTTAGCCTGTTCTAGATCTTTCAACCAGACTTGATCTACTTTTGCCCAACAATTAAAAAGAGTCCTCTTCACGCTTTCACCTGGAAGGGGACCCTGATTAGGTTGATATTCAAAGAAGATAACTGGCGTTCTTAGATCGCCATTATGGACACGTGGAGGTTTATATTCAAACTTCCTCATTAGGCTCACCTATTTCATCTGGAAGTAAAGAAAGCGCAAAAGAATTAAGCTCAGCAATGAAATTATCCTCAAAGAATTCAACAGCATCGTTATACGAATACCTCGTTCTTTCAAAGACTAATTCCTTTCCTGTTTCGCTTTCCTCAATGTCGAAATCCCCACAAGAGCTTTTTATTCTATTATAAGAAAAAGACAGTAATCGTTTTATATTACTGTCCTCAGAACTATGAGATAAGCGCATGCGTTCTTTAAATTCGTCCACAATGGCAGGCGTGATTGATGATGTCCCCATCAAAAGACACCTCCTTATGCTTCTACTGAATTATCTGTAGTAAAGCTGATATCCAAATCATACAATTCAGCAGTCTTATTATCACTTGGCTTACCATTAGCAAACTGCTTGATTGTGTAAAGCATCGCATCCTCAATCGCTAATGTTTGATCGAATTTATTCGTTTTGTAACCACCGGCAACAGCTGCAAGGTATTCACCAGAAACAAAGAATAAGGCTTTTTTCTCTGGAATCTCTTCAGACTCTACAGTCCTGATGTTAAATGGAAGAGCTGTTACCCATTGACCGTTAGAAGTCTGAACAGTGTTACGAGCTTGTACACTAATTGCATCCACAGGATTGATTACCATTACGATACGATTTAGAACTTTACGAGATTTACCTTTAGCGTTTACAGCTAAGGATTTAATTACGTCATGTAGTTCTCCTGCAATAACTTCGCCGTGTACTGATGGTTTGAATGTTAATACACCAATTGAACTCTTATCTGTAACGGCACCGTTCTCTGCCACATCTTTCATTAATCCAATTGGTTCATTTTGAGATGGACCCTTACCATTTACATAACCGTATTCCAATCCAACTGAGTAAGACTCAACAAGTAAGACCCGAACATAACGTTCAACATACTCCGGACCAAGATCAAGCATATCTTTTGGAATAACAGCGAATGCTGTAAGCTTCAATTGTCCAATCTGCTCTTCAGTGAATGCTGCACTTACTTGTCCTTTAATCTCACCGAACAATTGACCCCATGCATAAGCTTTAGTTGGATCAGATTTAATCCAACGTGTGACCGCTCCAAGATCTCTAATTCCAATTGCATCAAGTAGAGGGTGTGCTTCAATAAGATCCTCAAAAATACGCTCTTGTGTAGTGATAGGAAGAATGGAGTCTTCATCAAAGCCACCAAATTCAATTGCTTCGTTGAAAAATTTCTTCTCTACAGAAGTTAAAACGTTTTGACCTCGTGCAGAAAGAACTTGAGCATCATGAGCATTGTTCCGCGCTTCATTGCTAATCTTTTCTGATAGATCATCCTGTAGTGCAGAGAACATATCTGTAAATGCAGCTTCCAATTGTTCTGGTGTTGATTTTTCATCTTTCATAACGTTCATATACTCTTTTTTCTTCGCTTCAAAGTTCTCCATTTTCGTGCCATTTAACTTAATTGTCATTAATAGCTACCTCCATTTTTTTATAAAATTAAAAGAGCCTCTCTCTTGTTCCGCTGTGTTAGCAGGTGTAGGAGAAGGCTCTTGATCTGGCTTTAATATATTTTTCAATTCGTTCATGATGCCTTGCTTATCTTCATTACTAAATGAATTTTGTTGCCCTGTTTGATCATCTGAAGGCTTAGAACCTTCTGAATTAGTAGCGAATCCTAGTTCTACGGCTTTCTTTGCGCTGAACCATGTCTCGTCATCAACCTTCTGTCGAATCTCATCACGGTCGATAGTAGCCTTTGTTTCGTAGATATCAATAATACCTTCTTCAAGTTCTTCCAGAATATCTGCTTCTTTACGCATATCTCTTTTGGAACCCCATACAATGTTACTAGCTTCATGAATCATCATCATAGAACCAAGGCCCATGATCAATTCGTCAGCTGCCATTGCAATAACGGAAGCAGCAGAACAAGCCCAACCATCCACAAAGATTGTTACTTTACCATTATGACGCTTCAGGCGATTATAAATGGCAATACCCATAAATGCATCACCACCAGGGCTGTTTAAGTGAACAGTAATATCATGTCCAGCTGCATCATTTAATGCACTGTCCATTTCGCTTGGCCGAGAAGCTGTCACTAAACCAAGAAAATCCAATCACACCATAAATCGTGATCTCACTCTTTTTTTCTTCTTTGTTATGGACTACGTTAAACTTTTGTGGAATTTCTTTAAGTTGATTCACATACGTTTGATTCTTAAACGATTTAAAAAAATCATCTCTAGTCATTGCTCGCATTTTTATTCTCACCCCCTTCACTGGAATCTGCAGAACGATAATTTTTGGTTATAACAAACTTGTCCAAGCTCTGGATCATCGGCTTTCTCTTTACCAAACAAGACCCTAACCTCATTTCTAGTAAATGTTCCTGAAGAAACAAGCTTGTCAACTGCTTCCGCATTGTTGATTAGGTCCCGTTCAGTCAAACCATAAACTTCTATCCGATCACCCTTCAAATAATCTTCCTTTGTTAAAATCTTTGCGTTCAATTCGTCTTCAATCTTTTCATTGAACGGTTTAATGCAAAATTTCACGTATGCCTTGATACTAGTTTCGTACTCAGCTAATTCACCATGGATTAATGCCACCGGTATACCTAAAATGTTTGCTACATCATTTGTTAGTGATTTTTTTAGCTTAGTTAGTTCCTCGATAGATTGGCCATTGTGCTCCCCACTCGCAATCTCATCATACTCAAACCCTTTTAACTTAGGTACAAGAGCAATTGTTGCACTTTTAAATGACTTGAAAAGCTTATCGATAAATTCCTGTAGCCTAGATAAAGTTTTATCATCAAGGGATTGAGTAGATGAAATACCTACTGTTCCTCTAATCTGATTATTCCTTAATGATACTTCTAATTTACGGCTGAATAATTCAGCGAAATCATCAAACATTCCATTCATAAACTTTGTGAGTTTTTCATTGTTATGAGTGATATGAATGACTTCATCCATTGGAAAAGAACGATTATAGGTGTAATCTTTAATTGTCACATCTGTGAATATATCAGGGTATACCGCATACTCTATACGCTCAAAACTGTCTACTATTAATAGATCATCTGAATCAGTTTTAATTACTAATACTTCATTTTCGAAAATCAGCTTATGGGTGAATCGTTGCCAAAAATCAGCAGCATTTTGATCAGAATTTGGTCTGACATTCAGAAGGTAATGCCAATCATCAATTTGACGCTTACCGTTCTGCATAATCCTATAATCAGATTGTGCAATAGATCTTCCTATAAAATTAATGCATGTTTCTAAAGCGATTTTTTTTAAATACGCCCTATGACTAGTTTCAGACGTAAAATCTAAATCAAACATTGATTCTAATTCTTTGTTTCTTCTCAACACAGTATCTAACCAGCTCATTTTTTCTTCCTCACCCCCTCACTAAAAATTAAGAGCCTCTAATGCATCAAATGATGTATCAATATTTTCATCTATTAATTCATTCGCTCGATATAAAGCGTGAACGAATGCCTGGAAACCATCTGTTTTCCTTTTTACTTCTTCTTTTTTCAAGAACTGTTTACCGGCTTGAGTTTCTTTTACGTAAACATTGTTTGTATACCAACGCATCAAAGGATTATCACCAAATATAAAACGGTGATTAGCAAATCCATCTTCCACACGAGGAGCAAGTAATGGGTGAATGCTTGATGGTCTGCGTATTGCTTCAACCTCGAATCCTTCAGCTTCAAGTAAAGGTCTTAAAATATCTAATTTATAATTATCGGCAATGATTTTTTCAACTCCGTATTCTTCACGCGCATGTATAAACCAATTAACAATGTGAGCCGGATTAAGAGATGGCTCATCGACCACTTTCATTAACCCCAGTCTCTCCCACTCTCTAATTGGTGCCTTCTTGCCAGTGCCAGTATCGTTAGCGCTGTTGGAGTAGCCATAATGCACATCAACAAAATTCTTAATTGCAAAACTAAACGTTTTGAATGCAAACTCATCACCCTTTTTAAATAAAAGGCCACAAGCTGAGAAATCTCTTACGCTACCAAAGTCTAAAGAACCAATTGGCTTTGTGTTCAATTCAAAGAAAGGACGATCCGTTGCGTATAACTCTTTAGTGCTAGCAACTGAATTTTCCGTATTATCCATAATGAAGTTCATACGTTTTGTCACGAACGCTGAATAACCAGATGGGTTGTTGGCTATCTTTTTATACTCCTTAAGAACTGTATTAAATAGGCGTTTACCTCTTTTATTTAAAGGCTGTTGAAACGCCGGATTAGCTTTTTCCCATTGTGTGGGATCATTCATTTCTTCTAGATCATCAAGCTCACAGATATAAGGGAAAATACCCTCAAAAGGAATCGTCCCATTTAAAATGTCTTCACATTCACGGAATTTAATATCAAAATAACCATCACGAATGAAACCTTTAGTTCCTATGAAAAATTGGCGGCCGCAATCAACTTTTCCAAGACCCCCTGAAAAAACATCGACAATCTCAGCTGATTCCATTTCATGATACTCATCGTAGATAACGGCACCTTCACGCCCGCCATCTTGTGAGCTTGCATTGCTTGTCTTATATTCAAATACAGACTGTGTCTCTAAACCTGTAATACTACTTTTATAGGCTTCAAATTCTTCTGTTAAGTCTTCGTTACCGTTCTTACTAATTGTCCTATAACACTCTAAGAAACTCCTTTTTGCTTGCTTCTCTGAGTTAGCTACAATCGACACATCATAGTAATCGATGCCATGTAGTGAGCTAATGAAATAGTTAGCCAATGTTGAAATGAATCCGTTCTTTCCTCCCCCACGACCCATGTTGATCGTAAAATCATCGAAAACCGGTTCATCATCTTCTTTTCTAAACAAAAAAATGAATGGGGCTATAAAAGTCTCCCATTCATCTAATTCAAAGTACCAGCTTTCGCTGAACTCTATATAATTTTCTATTTGCTCATCGTTGAAATAATATAGATCGTCTTTAGGTAAAATTTCCTTTTCAATCAAACAAATTAACTGGATACGTTTTTTATTAAGTAGGAGCTTGCCTACTTTCCACTTGTGAATGTATTCCTCTACATATTTGTTATGCAGCATAAGCTATCGACCTAGTAATTTAGATTTACGATCCAATTTCTTTTTAGGTAGTAGTTCAGTTAATTGTTGAATGATTGATTGATACGTTTTATCTCGATTGTCGTAGTTATCAACTATTGGTCTTTTACGATCATAAGGCACCTGGTTATTACTTTGAGAAAACTTTTCATACTCGCCATTCTCCAGGATGTCTTTCCAGTTGTCGTCGAGTAGGATCCGCAGTCGTGCAGCTTGGATGATTAGTCCTTCCACAACATTGAGTTGGTCCCGCGGTATTTCATTAAATATTTTCTGCAACCTATCAACTTCTTCATCGACTCGATGCTCCATATCGTCAATTCTATCGTTTAACAGATAAAGTAAAGATACATCCAAAGCAGTGGAAATTCTAATCAACACATCCAAGCTAGGGGAATTTGTACCCTTCTCAATACTTGAATAGTAATTTGAGGAAACCTTAGCTTTCTTAGCAAATTCAACCTGTGTTAATTTTAATTCCTTTCGTTTTTCCTTCATGCGAAACCCAACTTTTTGCTTGTCCAAACTAATCACCTTCTTTCTATAATCGACCTAGGGGGTAGGGAGGGTATCAAATTCGTGTCACATCTGCTTAATTGAACCCCTGCACCGGTTCCCCTGTCACCGGAAACTGCAAAACTTTTTACCCGGGGGGACCCAACATCTCCACTAAAAAAAGACTATCCACATTGATAGCCTCTTTGTCAATCGTTATAACTCTAACCTTTTAATTAAAGCGTCTAGTGACTTTTCAATCAATGATGAAATTTTGTAATTATCTTGTTTCTCTTCCAGTCTAACGAGCATTCCATCACTAAACTTTAAATCAAGAACTCTTTTTGCATTTTTTTGAATGGTTAATGATTCAACCTTCATCTCTGATAAGTCTTTGAATTTAAGTGTTACATTCATATTCATATCAAAATTAACCCTTATCATTTTATCTCTACCAAAGAAATAGAGTATGTGATGATTAATATCTTCTTTGTAATCCTTAGGGAAAAATATATAATCATCTTTATCCTCTAAGAACTTTTTAAAGTTAGTCATCATTAAATCATATTCGTGTTCTGTGAAGATCCCATCTGGATATATCAAATCCAAATACTCTTCAATAAGATTCTTGTTTTCCATATTTTCACCTCCTTCTTTATAATTCGACATAAAAGTAAATTTCCTTTAATTTTATTTATTCTCAAACTACCACAATTCATCATCCCATTTCTTTTTCTTGCTAGGCTTGAATCCTTTGCCATGTACTTTGTTATGACACGCCAGACACAATGTCTCAAGGTTATCAAGCATCAACGCAAGCTTAGGATACTGTTCGATCTCATACTTATGATGGACGTTCAGCTCGATTAACTTACGCTCACCATCAACCTTCTTGCTATCCACATGAACACGACCCTGACGCTTGCACTCTTGGCATTCATAGTTGTCACGCTCTAATGCTTCAAGTCTTAATGACTCCCAATCCTTTGAGCGATAGAATTGTTTCTTTTGATTGTCCGATTTATACTCATCACCTATAATAATCACAATTACAAATCAACTCTCTAATAGAATACTTTAAGCAAGCATCTTATAACTTCACATTTCTTCATTCATTTAAGTTCAATAAAAAAAGAGTACCGTATTTGGCACTCTGAAATTATTTATACTGTTTTTTGTTTTCGAGTATTTTGCTCTTTTTTTACTATAAATAAATTATCACCTAATTCTCTACACCATATTTCTTTATCTTTATTTTTTCTTAATTCATATAAAGATAAATTCGAGATTATAGTCCTTCCTGTTTCACACTTGTATATATTGTAGCCAAAGAACAAGAAGAGAGGATTAAGATACACTAAGTTATTTTTCACATAGATGAACCCTAACAAAAAGAATAATCCGGCATTCACCAAAAGACTATTTGGACTATTGATATCTATTGATAAAAGCGGAACCAAATAAGTTACAACATAACTTAATAGATTATCCTCAGTCCCTGTGATCTCACTAAATTTCTCTTTTATATTTGGTTTTCTCTTTATAATAATCAGTACACTAAAAATTGATATAACTATTAAGAAAAATATAGATGACCAGAACAAACTTTCAGCTAAGTTATTGAACTTTAATATATCTTTAAAACTGCTCCAAGAAATAAAGATCTGAAAATTATCTAGTATTAATAAAAGATAAAGTGGAAAGAAAGATGAAATGTATAAACCTGCTCTATAGGTTTTAGTCATTACTTCACCTCATTTTTATTAAACCCCTTCATCAATGCCATCTCGTTCATTAACTATACTCCTATAAAAGGAATCTCTAATTAATCGAACAACATCCATAAGTTGGGATTTATCTTCATAAATTAAAGCAGTGTTATCATCATTAAAGTTTATATCTAATTCGAAAATATTAACTGCTTTAATCATATTATTAAAATTTAAAAAGCTTTGTTCTAATCTATCCTCCTCTTTTAAGATTTTTGTAAGTGCTCTTACCACTCGACCATCGGATAAACAATCTTCTCTGAATTGATCGAAGTTAGTTATTCTGTTAGAATCTTCTACTATGCTCAAAGTTACCTCTGCGTTCTCGAAGAATTGATCTTCAATCGAAAAAATCCTTTCAAGTGCAATATGATTTAGAATTAACATCTCTCCTCTAAAAATAACCACATCCACTTGATTATCGATACCTAATAATTCGGACGAAATCTTCTCGAAATCACCATCTACAAATTTCCCCATAAAACCATGTTGTAACTTCTTGAACTTTGTAATTCTTCTAAAAATATAGATGTTTTCATCTTCTGTTGGCAAGTTAACTCTTAAACAATAAAAATTTAAATCTTTTATATCTCCATTTTCAATTTCAGGATTAATCTCATGCGGCTCAAATGAATTTAAAAGCTCAGTAAGATTACTGACCTCATCAGCTTCACAAAATTCAATAGTACCCGCTATAGTACCTATAGGACTATATTCTCTTTGTTCAATCTCAACTGCTCTACCTAAAGAAGTTAAAGCCATTTCAAGTAATTCAATTTGAAGATCATAGCCAATTCCAGGACGGAAAGTTTCAAATTCTCTTCTATTTATTTTTTTTGACAAGTATAGCCTAACCTCAATGTCATCTCTGTCAGATTCATTTACTGAATTAAGTAAAGCTTGTACATCCATACTAATGACCCCCTCTATAATACCTACATTATAACTTGTATTATGAGGGAATTTGACATTTATCGTTCGACATTATTCGTCATTTTTTTAAAAAGACGCCCACCTAATTGGCAGACGTCTTGATATCGAATTGGTATTTTACTCAATATCATTTTACATCAGTTACTTTGCCTTAACAATGGCGTGCCACTGACATTTGATTCACTTAATGAGTTTAATACCATCAACGCCAAACACCAATACTGACAAGGTTTTCACCGCTTCATTTACGTCTCTATACACTGTCCTAACATTCGTTTTGTGACATTCAGCTATGTTTTCTACAGAAATTTTTTCTTCTGCGATATACATTTTATGAATCGTTTGATACCTTCTCAGGTCTTCATCCTTACCAGACTCTTCACAAAGTATGCGATACACTTGCAACATCTGATCCATAAACTTAATCATTGCCAATGTTCGTTCCTTGCTTCGCTTGATAGCCTCAACAACAAATTCGTTACTGTGCATTTCCTCGAACATATCATTAGGTACTTCAATCTCTTTGAGTTCTTCATGAATATCATCACCATGCATCATGAATGAGCGATAGTTTTTGAGAAGGAGCTTTGTATTCCGCAATCTAAAATCTTTCCTCTGCTTCTCAGCTTTCTTTCTCTCGTCCTCGATGTATTTCATTGCGGTTACTACAGCTGTCTCAGCAGAGATCCTTGCGACCTCTCCGATCATCGTTTCATTCGACATGTGATCACTCCTTTATACTTTCATCATTTCGCGTGCCATGTAATAAAAATGGTGATAGATATAATTCCCACTGTAAGACGGACTAATAAAGTAAGTGGTGAAATTATATCTGACTTCAAAAGTCTTTAAGCTACCAAGTAAAGACTGCGGCTTATATTCACTGATGTACTCACCGTTTAAGATTTTCTTATACCCATCTAGTTCTTCGATCATCAGAACAAATGGCTTACCGGCTGCACGAATCAATTCATTCTCGAATCTATGGCGCTCTTTAATGTTCCCAACGATTTCATCAATGCCATTTTTTCGTTCAATACAACCAGCTAGATATATGTCTCTTGATAAGCCTAACTCTTCATTCTTTGGTATCATGGCGCCATAGTCGCCAGTCTTCATTCCTTGTAGCTTGAATGGAATCTCTTTATCCCTAAAATAATTCAAAATATGTTCATTCCGTTGTTCCCTCGTATCGACAACGATTACCAATGTTTTAAGCAGCTTCTTCATTTCTGTTTCAGTAAACCGATAACTCAAAGCGTTCATCATGACGCAACACCTCTCACAAAGTCCATTGCTCTGTTATATAATTCAGCAGCCAATTCTTCAGTTGTCTTATTTTCAAAGTTGGCAACTGGTTCATCGAAATTCGTCCATCCATTATCGCGGTAAGATTGCATGAGCTTCACAGTCTTATCTAATGCCAGTTGATCATGACTTAACCATCGATCGATAACAGTTTGGTTTTCAATCTGAGTATTTTTCATATAATCAATTAATTTATCAATCGTCTGATAAACATTATGCTTAGCATCTGTATAGTTACCTTGCAAGTACATAACCAATCGACTCTTGAATGACTTAGCAAACACCTTCATTTCATCGCTTACCTGATCACTGTTATTTAAGTAGAGCTCATTCCCCTCCATAGCAAATGTTGCTCCCATCTTCTGAAAATCTTCAACAATTTGTTTTGGATGCATGATTTCACCTCTTTTTTTGTGGATAACTTCAAGAATTACTTTTTAAATTACTAAAAGTAATTGTATAAACCTTAATGTACCAACGGTTTAAAGGCATAATTACTTTTAATTACCTAAAACGCCCTAATAGGCTCTTTATAGTTATTTTTCTCATAAGGAACGGAATAGAGAAAATAAAGTAATTAAAAGTAATTCTCTAGTTATCAACAGGTGTTAATAACTATCTATAACCCTTATGGCGCAAGTGGTTCTAGAATTTTTCACGAGCAATTACTTTTTGTTCAGGAATTACTTTTGAATTACTTTTCGAAGCCCTTAGTTCTGGGTTTTCCTTCCATAATCCAATTCCAAAGAAGAAATTTTTGTTATCTGTTCCTCTTCCTTTCAAAAATTCCCTACTTTCCAATGCTCTATAAAAGGCTCTATTCTTTAATTCAAATTCTCCATTATCAAAACACCAGTCTTTATATGAAGAATAAAGAACTTTAGCCTCTACCTTTGCTAGTGGATTAATAACACACTTCTCGTCAATAAATGGACCCAATATGTCCATATCCTCACGATAACCTTGTGTTGCCTGCTTAATTGCATCAGGCTCCTTAAGGCCTTCATTCTGCCACTTCATGCAGCCTTCCACAGCCCATTTCAATATGCCTGGCATTTCCTTAGCTAACTTCTGTGGTAAGAACTTATCAACTTTATCCTTAGGAATTGTTACAGTGAACGGAATCAGACGCAAACGTCTCCATATACCTTCGTCAGAACCCTTTATGATCGGTTTGTGGTTAGTAGTGAAGAACACTTTAAACTCTGGCGTAAACTCAAAAAACTCTTGTCGTAAGAAACGAGCAGACATTTTCTCTCCACCAGTGATCTGCTTAACCAACGATTCAGCAAGCTGTTGACCTTCCTCAGACTCCACAGCCGATACAAAACGAGCACCATCAAGTCTGGCAATGTCATTATTAATGCTGTTATCATTCTGCTTCTTAATGAATGTGTCACTATTCGTTTGACGTCCATAGTCACCTAAGATCTCCTGAACCGTATTAATAAATGTTGATTTCCCATTACGACCAGTCCCAAAAAGAAAGAACATAACTTGCTCTGATATGTCACCAGTCAACGTGTAACCAATAGACTTCTGCATAAAATCAATAATATCGTGCTGAACATTTCCCATTTCATCTTGAAAAATGCTCTCCAAAAACTTCATCCAGTTGGGACAATCAGCATTTTTGTCATAAGCAACCTTAGATATTTTGGTAAACAAATAATCTTTTTCATGTGGCAACAGAGTTCCGGTCTTTAGATCGACAATGCCGTTATCACAGTTGAAAAGATAATTGTGATTATCTAGCTCTCCTTTTGCTACGGCAACCATCGGCCGTGCATCAGCTATACTATTAAGCCTGACCGATCTTCTTTCACATCGTTCGGCCCAATCATAGATTTCCTTTTTACGATCTTTATCAGCATCAGAAGACTCCTTAAATAACTTCCGCAGCGTTTGTGCAGCTATGGACTCAATCTCCATCTTGTTATCCTCACGCCATACCTTGCCATCCCATATAAGCCACCCTAGCTCATTGCAATACTTCAATTTGTGGCTATGATAGTGAACAATTCGTTCGGCGTTACCAAGCTCAGATAATCGGAAGTACGGTGTATGTTGAGCGAATTCGTCATGCTCTTCTTTCATTTGTTCTTTACCAGAGAAATAAATTTCATAATGCGGTTTGTCGTAGAAATCCTCAATTGTGGATGGCGTTGTTGAAACAGCCATATCAATTGTCATTTGACCATAGGTGCGGCCATCGGATGAATGTTGCTTGTCCCATTTCTCGCGTACTAATGATGACTCACGGAACATACTATCCATTAGGGATTCATCTTTACCTGTCCAGAATGCTAGATGGTTACACAATGCTAAATCAGACGATGAGTGATCACCATTAAGCAGCTCCCCGTTGAAGAGTGATTTAATGCCTGGACCGCTTTTAGAATTAAACATTCGTTCCCATAACTCACGACTTGAAAGATTATTAATTGACTTCTTTTCCCTTTGTGCCTGAACTGGCTTTTTCATTTCTTTTTTAGGAAAATGCTCTTTTATTAAACTAGCTAAATTATCGGTATTAGGTTCAATATCATTGCTGTTAAGTCTCTTACCTGTGAAAGTAAAGTAACGGCCATGTTGATAAACCTCTAATCCTAAATCAGGATTCTTACGACCGGTTCCAGTGATCTCAGCTGGTAATTTACCTTCCACAATGATATGCAGTCCTGTTTCACTTGGAGAAACCTCTGTATAACTACCCATCATTTCGACAATCTCACGAGCAATATCCGATAACTCTCCATCCCTCATGCATTTATCTATATCAACGCCCACATACGGATCATCCTCTGAAAACATGAAGCCAATGCCATCATACTCATGTTGATAAAAAGCATTCACCGCATCATCAAAGGCAGACCAGGTGTTAGCGTTATTTGATTGTGCTAGTTTGCCATCTATTCGATAAGGCACTTTAGTAGGCTTGTTGTTCCTCGTTTCAGATTTCCATACGATCCATTGCGGGACTTCCTTTAATTCGTCCGGTATGCGATCGAAGTCATAGTTCATGCGCTGACTCCCCTTTATAAAAAGGGAGCTTGAAGCTCCCCCTCGATGCAATCATATTTTAGAATGGTACTTTGTCGTCACTTGGTGTCTTTACATCTTCAACGCTCGTATTGCCAGCATTAGAAGGCAAGAAAGACTTAACTTTTGCATATTCACGACCATTAGTTTGTTTTTCTAGAACCGTTAAAATTCTTATTGGCTTATTCATAAACTCTTCGCACCAGTCTCTAAAGCTTTCAAACTCTTTTCCGTCAGGGAAACCAGCTGCTTTACTAGCTTGGTGAAATCTCCACATAGAATTATCGCTAACTACAAAATTGTCATACATGATTTTCTGACCTTGGCATGGCTGATCCACATCTGAACGAATCTCATAATCTACGATTACCATGTTGGAACCTGTTTTTGCTTTATCCAACGTGTAATTAATTGGCTTTACTTCATATTCTCCTGGCTTAATCTGTTCAAAACCATCACCTTGACTATGATCAATCTTAAATCCCATATATAACGCCTCCATTTGGTTGTTTGTTTTTATGCAATGACAATAACTTTATTTGAATCGATTTCTTTAGCAAGATTCTCTTTTAAGTAGCTTTCAATACGGTGAATAGCATTGATCTTCCATGCCCCACCATCTGCCTCAAACAAAGCGCAAGATGGGCCATTTTGCATACGGAACACAAAACTAGATACTGGTTGTTCAATCTCTACAAATGTGCGGAATGGCTTAAGAGCTACTGGATTAGGAACAATTACATCTGCAACCTTTGAAACGCCTGTCTTTGCTACCACAGATTGAGAAACCCCATCATCTCCGTACGTTTTAACATCATCCTCACGAATATTACCGACCACTTGTAAAATAATGTCGCGATCTTCATTTTGGACGAACACAGATTGCATCTTGATGTTAAACTCTTCCGTGTTATAGAATCGATCGAATCTAAATTCAGGTGTTAAAGCAGTTGCACGAATAAACTCATGACGACTTGCACCGTTATTTAATTTGCTAAAAGCAATTACTTCTTCTGGACTGACCACATGGATCATGAGTGTTTCTTCATAATCAAATTTCGTTTTCAAATAATCAACAAATCCAGTTAAACTGTGAATAGTAAATGCATCAGCTGTAGGCTCTTTCAATGAATACAGCTGCTTGTCCGAAAACTTACGCCCTTCAACTTCATGAATTTCTGCTTTACCTAATCCGATTAAATAACCCATAGCTTCTTTTAACATTATTTATTACCCCCATTAGCTTTTTGTTTTCTGAAATCTACGATCTTTTCACCTGTGTCCTCATAAAGGCCCTCATCATCAAAATAGGTTTGTCCAGGCGTTCCGCTTAGCAACTCTTTACCAACCATTTTTCCTTTACTATCGCGATCCATAATAAGCTTGGTTTCAAGATCCTCATATGGCTGAAGTTTACTCGTTGCTCGAACTGATACATCTGCAACCTCACGCTTCTTATCACCTTTTAAAGAAACCGATAGAGTGATAGATCGTACCTTTGTGGGATCAGTATTAGGATCAGCCATATTCTCTAGCACCTTTTGTAACTCATCGTTAAACTTCTCAGCAAGACCACCATCAGCAAAATTATTCAAATCAATACCTGACATGTAAAAACCTCCATTTAATGAAATATCTATGTTAAGGGACGTGTATAACCTTCCCAGTAATCTGTGCTATTTCTCGCTTGAATGCAGATGCATCACTATTACTATCTGATAGATGCAAGAGCCAAATTTCTTGTACTTTGCTCATATCATTCACTTTGAAGAAATCCTTTACGTTCTCTAAGCTGAAGTGTGACCTCATGAGCCTGTCCTTCATTAAAGCTGGAACATGACCCTGTTCAATCTTGCGGTCAAGGATCTCCTTTGAATAGTTAGCTTCTATCATGATGTGAGTGAGTCCGAAGAAGCGATATTTAATGTAATAGGTGTCTGTGGCAAACAAGAGCTTGTCCCCTGCTTTATTAACCAACAGGAATCCAAAAGGTTCACTGACGTCATGCTGAACATCAAACGGTACAATTGACCAAGTGCCAATTTTGAATGGCAGCTTAGATTTCACAGGTAGTAAGCGGTGATGATCAACGTCAAGCTCTTCAATGGTGCCCGATGACGTATAACAATTAATCCCCCTTTTAAGCAGCTCATTTACAGCAAGAGAATGATCTTTATGTTCATGGCTGATAAGACATCCTTGTACCTCTGACAACTTAAAACCAATTCCTTTTTGGATCTCGTTTAACTTAATGCCACATTCAATGAGTAATGAGGTAGTGCCATCAGTAATGTGATAGCAATTCCCCTTACTACTTGATCTAAGAGCCTTGACCTCAATCAAAAGTCTGGACCATCATCTTTCTTAGCAAATTCATCTTCTTTTGGCTGCTCATTTACCGGCTCATCCACAATCTCTACTTCAGGCTCCGGATCATCTGGAACATCCTCATACTCTGCATCAATAAATTCTAGATTCGCATTTTCTGAGATTTCTTCTCCTACTTGGGCCTCACTGATCGCGGCATCTGATTTATTGAAATGCTCAACCACAAGACTGCTATCATCAGATGAATTAATGAATTTTTTACAAGTACGATTAGTAACAGTTTTCTTGGCCATTTCCTGAGTAAAGTCTTTGTGTGTATTGCTTTCCTTCGATCTCGACATTTTCCAAGATTGTTGGATTTCCTCAAAGGACATAACCTCTGTAAAGCTTGTTTCATCAGGGAAAGTGATAGTACAATAAGCGCCTATTATTTTATCTTTATTGATGTTACCTAGCTTTTGTTTATGAGAATTGACTTTCTTTCCATGTGGAAGGATCTCGTAATCAAAATCATCATCTGCATAGACCACTTGAGCAACAATACTCTTTGCACCTGTTACACGTTGAGTAACAGCCATCGTTCCAAAGTAACTACGTTGAAAGACGAGGTTGCGACCATAAGCGATAAAGTACCCCTGTTTTTTTGCAGGCGTTAAACCTTGAACAACCATGTCTAGCAATGCACTTGCAATGCTGTTTTTATCGCATGATTCCAATACGCAAACACCATTCTTATTATTTGTATCTTGCAAAGTAAGCCAGGCAGATTTTAAAGCGTTCTCTGGCTCATAGTTTGTAGGGAAAGATAGCTGCCCTTTATCCCTAAACGTTCTAATTTGATCGGAAACCGTATCAACAATTCCTGCTTTTTGAATAGCCAATTCCTGTGCCATCTTGCACCACCTTTTTAGAAATATAAGCTTGTCCGACCTTTGCTTTTATCATCATCCATTGAAAACCTTCAGTACGAATACCTATAAAACCCCATTCGACTCTAAGATCATTCATTTTTCTTTTTCTTACCCCATACATGTTCATGATTTTTCGATCATGGTAGCCTTTCACTTTTAGTTCAAAGTAAGTGGTACGATCCAGATCCTCATTCACCACGATCCCACCTTTCATAGTTTCTGATTTTCATAGATTCTTTGAAAAACTTATAAGTGATAGCAGCAAAGAGTGAGAGGAATAGACCGCATGTGATGAGTCCTAATTTCATTTAATTTCCTCCATACTCTTTTCTATTTGAAAAATTGCTTCAAAGATGGGGTATATCTGTTGAGGCACTACTGCGTTTCCGATTCCTCTAAGTCTGTCCACCCCTTCGGAAAGCCCATCATCATTTCGTTGAAGTCCGCTGCCTCAAGCGGTGATTGTCCTAGAGCCTGTAAGTAGTAAGTCATTCGGATTGCGCTCGAGTGGCCCCCAGGTTTTACCCGTAATGTTTTTTGTAAAGATGTCAATACATCGCTTTTCTTCACCTTTGTCCAAGCTTCTCCATCGCTTGCTATTGGAGTAGGCCACAATAAACGTTCTTTGTCTTTGGTGAAGCGCCCCGACGGCACTAGCCGGCAAAACAAACGACCTTCCTTCGTAACCGATATTCTCCAAGTCAGAAAGCGTGCGGTCGAGTTCCATCTTCGCGAAGTTAGCAACATTTTCTCCAACAATCCAAGTGGGCCTAATTTCGTTAATGAGTCTAAACATTTCTGGCCAGAGGTCGCGGTCATCTTCCGTGCCCCCTCGCTTCCCGGCAATACTGTAAGGTTGGCAAGGGAATCCTCCTGTAATAAGCTCAATTGCTCCAACGTTTACATCCCTTTCTATCAACGTTTGTTTATTTAACGTTTTAATGTCATCAAAAATTGGAGTGATTGGCCAGTGTTTATTCAGTACTTTTTGACAAAACAGCTCTCTTTCACAAAAGGCCATTGTCTCAATACCTGCCCACTCTGCAGCTAAAGCAATGCCTCCAATTCCTGCGAAAAGCTCTAAGGACTTCATAATATCCTCCCAATCCAACCAACCAGCTTTCACCTATGCTGGTGGTTCTTTTTAACTAACAACCCTTAATTCCTTATCACCTTCAGAAACGACAAGACTTATAACTTGGCTATCAACATCAATCAGCTTTGTCACAGCCTCCGCATTGTCCACGAATATGGGAGCAGATAATCCATAGTGCTTCGACAAGGTATTAATAATGTCTAGCCCTACATTGATTCGAGCTGCATTATTTAAGCCACCTGAGTAAGGCACACCTTTGAATAAGGTTTCGCATGTCTCACGTAAGCCATCATTAATCTGCTGATCGAACAACTTAAATCTGGCAAACTCAAACTTAGAATTGATTTTCTCTTCAAGGAGCTCCACTTTTGAGCGAATGAATTCCTCTGTCAAATACAATTCGTGCTCGAGCTTTTCATATTCGCCCGCAAGCTTTTTCTCTTGGTCCAACAGCTGATCAATACGCTCTTTTGATTGATTAACTGTATTAAATTTTGAAAGATCGGCTTCGAGCACTTCGGAAAGCTTATAACGCAATTTAGCAATTTCGTGTTTAGCTTTTTCTAAACTCTCTTTTGTGGAAGAACGTAAGTTTTCTATTGATTCTTTGATTACCTGTGATTCTTTCAGCTTGTCCTTGTATGCAGGATCATCTTCTAGGCTAGAAGTGCCTGCTTTTAAATCTTGGATTTCCTTGTCCAAAGCTTGAACAGCTTCTTTTTTCTGATCAATCTCATTAGTTAAAGTAGCAAGGTATGACTCATACCCATTTTGTTTTTCTTTTATTTGTTCAACCTGTGCAGCCTTTTCTTTGCCTTCAACATTGATTGCTTCGAGACGATCAGATTTATGTCTATTAAAATTAGCTTGAGCCTTCTCTTTAGCAGATTGTAATTTGTCCAATGGCAGAACTTGACCACAACTAGGACAATCCGTATCACCTGTGAAATCGAAGGTCTTACTATTCACATGAGACCATTCTTCTCTTAATTCTTTAATCGATTCATTTAGCCGATCAATCTTGCTTTTCTCAGAATCATATTCAGTCTGCTTTTGTTTCAATAAACGTTTCGCTTCATCCAGACTTTCCTCAGCCTTATAGTATTCAGAACGCTTCTCATTAACCTTGGCGAAATTCTTTTGTTGGTGATCGTTCTTTAAATCCATAAGCTGCATTTCAATTTCACGAATCTCTTTTTCTTTGACTGATACCTCGGTACCGTTCTTAATGCGTGAGATCTCAGCCTCTTTGTCCTCAATCTTAGATTTAGTTGAAGCAATATCAACTTTGATATCAGCTTCGTTCAATCCAGAGACGTCAGGTAATGCACGCTTAACCTCATCAATTCTCACTGGTATCTTGTCCAATTCCTTGTTGATCTCAGAGCGTTTGGACGCAATAACTTTCCGATGATCCTCAATGCTCCGATTGTTCAGAAACTGCGGAAGAGTAGCTAAATCTTTATTACTCGCAATGACTTCTTCATCAGAGACGTCACCACTTACCTCAAGCAAAATCTCACGGCGTTTCTGCCATTTTAGGTGGTCATTAAAATATGCCGGTGACGTCAGGAGCTTAAAGACGTCTTCATCAACAATGCTAGAAACCTTTAACTCATACTCTTTTTTCTTAGACGGCACTTCATCAATAAAGTAGTCTGTAGTATGTCCAGTGAATTCCTTGTGTGCGGCTCCACGCTTTTTAGTCCATTTTTCAGCATAGACTTTCTTTAGAGAAAGCTTGGTATCGTCCACAAGAAAGACCGCTTCGACCTCATGACTTAATCCGTGTACTTCCTTACCATCTTGCGTAACGGTCTTAATTTGAAAATCTGTACGATTTTGACTGTCTTTACCGAACAGAATCCAAAGGAAAGCATCAAACACCGTTGTCTTACCTGTCGCGTTATCTCCGTATGCCTTAGTGTCTTGCCCATCTGCTTTTAGAGAAAAGCTTTTAACACCTTTAAAATTAGTGAGCGTTAGAGAAACAAGCTTCATTTGTTTATTCAATTGTTAAAACCTCCTAGTTGGTGGTATACTGTGTTCAACTTAATTTTTCTAAACGGTCGCCTCTGCAAAGGTGGCTTTTTTATTGCCCTTCAATCTCTGAATCATCATATCCCCAATAGATTGTGAGATAGTCACCATCAACAGCTACATCATATTCATTACCTTCAAAGTGAGCCATAACTTCTTGTAAGACAGCCTTAATCTCAAAGCCAAGGGTAAATATATTTAATGACGGCTTACCATCCTCGCACTCTTCCACAATTCGAGATTCGATTTCTTTGACCACTTTTGAAACAAGATTTACTTTTCCTTGTTGAGCCATTTTCGTTGCTTCAGCTGCTTTCATTGCTTGTCCCTCCTTTTATTTGTTTAACTCGACCTCATGCAAGCCAGTCCAATAACTATCGCCCATGCTGTCTTTTACATACAATTCAACACCTGATAAAAAATACTCTTCAGCATCAATGACCTCAATATTGACAGTTTTAGTTTCATCAGACCCTAGTAAATCAAATTCCTTCGTCCCTTTTAAACCAATCAAATCAGTACGTCTCTTTCGTTTTTCTTCCGCCAATTTCTCTCCCTCCTTTCTCGGTGCTGGGTGCACCAGGCGGAACACAAACGGTCTATGTTGAACATAGGTCACCCCTCATGGTCCCTCCGGCACACCCAACAGCTTTTATTAAACTGTTGCTAAAAACTGTTGGTAATATCGTTCGTGCTTCTTACGTGCATAAGCTGCAATGTTCGGTCTGCCTTTTTGCGTCATGCTGTGTTCCAAGTTAAGGAATAAGGCAGCTAGTTGAAAAAGTTGTTCCTGTTTCATAGTTTGTTATCCTTTCTCTCCTTAACTGTTAGAATAGTTAGAGGGAGGTGAAATTATGGAAAGACTAAGTAAGAATTTACAGGATGTTTTAGATTTCCTAGGTCCTGAGTTCACAACTAAAACAATTAACAATGAGCTTTGTGCATATCGTAAGTTAAATAATAAATACGACATTCACATTAGTGGTTGTAATACCAAGTGCTCACCTTTTAATGTTTATGTTTGGGATATTTCAAGTGGTGAGAGTGAAAATTCTACCCTTGTAAACAAGGCGGAGTACCTTAAAACAATTAAGGATTTAGGTTTAGCTTTAGATGAATTTACTGCTAAGTACAACTAGTTATTTACTCTTCGAGGTGCCTCGTTCTTAACGACTTCGTTCAGAACGACGTGTCTCACCCTCTTCCCACTCAACATCAGACTCTGCAATCCAGAACCGGTTGCCAGCTCCATCTTCTACATGAACATCCACACCAGTTGAATACTCAATTGCGCTGACCACTGTTACCGCTGTAATGATTCGACCTTCCTTGCCTTCAAGCTGAGGACGAACATTAGAATAAGCTGACACGTTCTCCCGCCTCCAATACTGCGATGATCAGGAGTTCTACAAACTGTTTACTCTCACGATCTAGTGTTTCTCCAACTGCCTTAAGATCGCGTATCAAATGATTGCGCCTAACTTGTCTTAAATGTGGACCAGCTGCTGAACGTTCGATTTCGTTTAACCGATTGGTGAACCCCAAGCATTTCGCCTGTAGTCATGGTCTTTCACCCTTCAGCTTAAAAATTTCAACAAAGTGGTTAGTTAAAAATTCTTCCATTCTTTTTGCTAAGAAACACCATTTGTCCCCTCTTGATTCCGGATAATACACAAATCCACCACGATCAATATCTAACTTTTTCATGTAAGCCGGCTTAAGAAGAATTTTTTCCTTAAGCCAATCCTCACTTCTACCTGTTTTATCTTTTAGATCTTGCATTGACCACCAGATTTTATCTGCCGCCAACTTCGCTCACCTCCTTTGTGTCTTTATAAGACACTTTAGGTTTAAAAAAAATACCGATGTCCACCTTATAAAAAACAGCTAATTTAGCTAACTCATCTGCATACCAACGCGTTTGATTATTTTCTTTTCTCTTATACGCTGTAAGCGATAGTTCAAGATGATTAGCGACATCTTCCTGTGTTTTTCCACTGTTAACTCTTAACGCTTTTGGAGTTAATGTCATGCCCATTATTCTCACCCTCTCTTGTTGCGACACCTTGTGTCTTTTTATGACACCTTCATCTTACAACGGTGTCCAAATTTCGTCAACCACAAAAAGACACTTTTTTTCATAAAACACTTGTAAAAGTGTCTTTTTGTGTCTATACTATTCGGTATATATAATAACGTAGAAAAGAGGAACAAAAGTCATGGATAATTTTTATCAAATAGTTGGAGCAAATATCGAAAAACACAGAAAGGCGAAAAAAGTAAGTGCAGAAGAATTAGGAAAACGAATAGGGGTAACAAAGAAAACAATTCGCAGATACGAACTTGGAGAAATTAGAATTCTTAATGATCGTGTATTAGATATTGCAAAAGGTTTAGAAATAGATCCCACAGAATTGTATGCAGGTACTATGAATGAAGTTAAATCGGATATGGTTCATGAGGTAGTAAATAATGATTACTCTAACATCACGAATGTTCCTATTGTTGGAGCAATAGCAGCTGGCGCGCCTATTTTTGCCGAGCAGAACATAGAGGGGTATTTGCCTATGATGACTAGCTTTTTAAAGCAAAATAAAACTTATTTTTATCTAACCGTAACAGGAGACAGTATGGATAGAGAATTACCTGAAGGCTCTTATGTGCTTGTGGAAAAAGATGCTGATATTGAAAATGGTCAAATAGCTGTAGTACGTGTAAATGGATATGACGCAACTGTCAAAAAGGTTTCTGTGTCCGGAGATATTGTGACTCTTATTCCACTTAGTAATAACCCAACTCATCAACCCCATACATTCAATATAGCCGAAGACGATATAGCTTTTATTGGAAAAGTTATTCAATCTGTAAAAACATATTAGGAGGATAAAAGGATGGCTAGCATAAATGAATTAAAATCTGGTTGGCAATATAGGATTTCATATAAAAAACGCGACGGTACTTTCGGAACACTCAGCAAAAATAACTTTAAAAGAAAAAAGGATTGTATATTAGCAGCTGCCGAAATTGAAAAAAAGTTAAAGGACGGCCATGACTTAGAACAGGGAGATCGTCTTTTTCACGAGTGTTTTAGAGAATGGTATGAGATATTTAGAAAGGGGAAAAAGAGTAAAGCGAATGATGGTGATATTCGCAGAGCTGTTGAATTTGCAGAAGAAAAATTTCCTTTTATTAAATTTAAAGATCTTAATAGAAAAATGTATCAAAATGCTCTAAATGAATACGCAGAGACACATTCCACATCATCAGTGAAAAAGCATCACACATACATGAGGACATTTATTATGGATGCTATAGAGGATGGCGTCATAACAAAGAACCCAACTTATAAAGTTATTGCTAAAGGTAAAGTGGAATCAAAAGAAGAAGATCTTAAATATCTTAATTACCAGGATTCTCAATCATTAATTGTGGAACTCACGAAGGATCTAAAATATAGATATATCTCACGATACATTATTTTATTTGCCTTAACTTCCGGATGTAGATTTAGCGAAATAATGGGCATCACGTGGGATAGCGTTGACTTTAAAAACAAAAAAGTAAGAATAAATAAATCGTGGGATTATGCCGAAGGTGATTTTGGAGAGTTAAAAAATAAAGCATCTAAAAGAACATTGAGAATTGATGATAAAACAATGGAAATTTTAAAATCATTAAAATCTGAACAACAAAAAGTCGCCCTAGCATCAGGGTTAAGAAATGAAAATAATTTGGTTTTTGTAAATAATAAATTTCATCTAGTAACAAACAACGCAGTAAATAAAACATTAAAAGGCATTTGTAAAAAAATATTAGTTACTGAAATCACTTGCCACCACCTAAGACATACACACGCTTCAATTCTTCTCTTTAAAAAATGCAATATCAAATACATTTCTAGACGTCTCGGACATGGTGATATTGTTACTACATTACAGACATACTCTCATATCATAGATGAAATGGAACAAATGGAATCGGAAGTAGTTAATGACACAATGAGCAGTCTATTTAAAGTTATGTAATATAGATTCAATGCAAAATGAATGCAAAAAAAAATCAAAAACATAAGGTTTCTTTCGGATTCCACCTAAAACAAAAACTCCACAAACCCTTTAATATCAAGGCTTGCAGAGTTTCGGTCTGATTCATTCGGATTCTAAAAATGGAGACGGTGGGAATCGAACCCACGTCCAGAAACAACGACACTTACGCTTCTACGAGCGTAGTTACTGTATTAGTGTTTCGCCGTCATCTTGGCCCAGTAACAGGCTTTGATACGGCTAGTCCGATTATTCTCTTCCTCCCCCTTCAGACTGCAGGGGAAAAGGTGTAGCCCACTTAGAGTGAGTCCCAGGTCCTACCACATGGGCGATGGAGGGTGGAACCGCAAAAGAGCTGTTACGCTGCTACTGCGAAGTTGTTGTTTTCTTTGCCAGTTAATTGGCTTTGGCGTTTTTACGTGGCCGACCCCCACGACTCGCAACGCAAGCACGACCTGTTCCTGTCGAATCCAAAACGTCCCCGTGTTAGAAAAAGTTCCGAGGTTTTAATGCCTCAGAACTCTAATGATAGCACAATTAACAGTGAAAATCCAGTCATATGCTATCCGTTAAAACGTTCCTTCATTGCACGATCCACTTCACGTTTCGCATCCTGGCGACGAAGGGTTTCACGTTTGTCGTAATTCTTTTTCCCTTTTGCCACACCTAGTAATACCTTCGCAAAGCCATTTTTAATATAGACTTTAAGAGGTACCAATGAATAGCCTTGCTGTTGAGTCTGACCAATGAGCTGGCTGATCTCTTTTTTCTTCAGCAATAGCTTTCTAGCACGTGTTGGTTCATGGTTAAAACGGTTTCCTTGTTCATACTCAGCAATATGAGCATTGTGCAAGTACACCTCGCCATTACGGATGCGAGCAAAGGAATCCTTAAGATTCATTCGCCCTGCTCGCATCGATTTTATCTCAGTTCCTTGAAGCACCATTCCTGCTTCGAAGGTTTCTTCCACAAAATAATCATGGCGTGCTTTTTTGTTCTGCGCAATGAGATTATCATCTGTTTTTGGTTTTGCCATTATCCGCACCTCAAATTCTCTTCGTGCATCTATCTTAGCAAAGGCTTTAAGTGAACGTCAATTGCTTGCCCTACGCTTTGTTAGCTCTTTTTCTTTTTGCCTTTTTTTCGTTTTGCTCCAGGTGCGTTTTCATAAAAAGGCTTTTTCTTTTTCTTACGTCCACCAGACGATGATTCGCCTGGCTTTTTGTCTCTTGAACCAGATGTTTTAAGTGGCTGACGTGCATTTTTCCCAGGGCGCTGCTTGCGTTTCCCACCATCAATGACCTTTGGACGGCTTTTAGGTGCTCTTGGCGCACGTGCCTTCATTCCTGTTAGTTCAAAATCAATTGAGGATTCCTCCACGTTCACTTGAGCAACACGGATTTCAACCTCATCTCCAATACGGAACACCTTACCGGTCCGTTCACCAATCATCGCATATTGCTTCTCATCATAGTGATAGTAATCGTCCGTTAGGTAGCTTACGTGTACAAGTCCTTCAATTGTATTCTCTAGTTCTACAAATAAACCAAAGTTTGTAACGCCACTAATGATCCCTTCAAAGACTTCACCAATTTTGTCTTGCATGTATTGAGCCTTCTTCGCACTGTCTGTATCTCGCTCGGCATCAACAGCACGACGTTCCATCTCAGATGAGTGTTTTGTGATCTCAGGTAGGCGCTCATCCCAGATAGCCTGTGTTGCTTTATCAATTTTCCCATGGATTAAATAGGTGCGAATCAAACGATGCACAATTAAATCTGGGTACCGCCGAATTGGTGACGTAAAATGAGTATAGAACTCTGTTGATAATCCGAAGTGTCCCAAGCTTTTCGGATCATATTTTGCTTGTTGCATCGAGCGTAGCATAACTGTGCTTATAACCGCTTCTTCTGGTTCGCCTTTTACTTCGGCTAACAGCTTTTGCAGCGCACGTGGATGAACGGTATTCGCAGTTCCTCGAACAACATATCCAAAGTTCGTGATAAACTCCATAAATTTCTCAAGTTTTTCCGTTTTTGGATCTTCGTGAATGCGGTACACAAATGGAAGATCTAAGCGATGGAAATGCTCGGCTATTGTTTCATTTGCAGCAAGCATAAATTCTTCAATCAGCTTTTCAGCAACTGAACGTTCACGTAGTTCAACATCAACTGGCTTACTTTCCTCATTAACAATCACTTTTGCTTCTTTAAAGTCAAAGTCAATCGCACCACGCTCTGTTCGTTTGTTACGAAGAATCGCTGCTAGTTTTTCCATCTTTTCAAATAGAGGAATTAAACTTTTGTAACGCTCTCGAACCTCGTTATCCGTATTTAACAAAATCGAATTAACATCTTTATAGGTCATTCTTTCTGTAGTGCGAATGACACTTTCAAAAATATCATGATTCACAACTTTACCTTGTGCATTAAATTCCATTTCACAAGAAAGAGTTAAACGATCGACTTGAGGGTTCAATGAACAAATCCCATTTGAGAGACGATGCGGAATCATCGGAATCACTCGATCCACTAGATAGACACTAGTACCTCTTTCAGCTGCTTCCTTATCAATGGGTGAGTCTTCCGTTACGTAATGAGTCACATCTGCAATATGCACACCAAGCACGTAGTTACCGTTATCAAGCTGCTTCACTTGTACAGCGTCATCTAAGTCCTTCGCGTCTGCACCATCAATGGTGACGATTGTTTCTTCTCGTAAATCTCGACGTCCCTCAATAGCGGAAGGATCGATCTCATCACCAACATCCTCCGCTTGCTTTAGTGCTTCATCTGGAAAAGCAAGGGGAATGCCGTGCTTGTAGATAATGCTTAAGATATCCATACCCGGATCATTCTTGTGCCCTAAAACCTGTTTGACTTCACCCTCTGCACCAGCACGGTCTTTAGGGTATTTAGTAATCTCTATAACCACTTTGTGGCCGGCAATTGCGCCTTTTTCTTTACCTTTGGGAATTAAAATATCATCTGGAATTCGTTTATCATCAGCAACGACCATACCATACGCATCATAATCCACATATTCTCCAACGATATCCGTTGTTCCGCGTTCAACAATACGGATGACCTTGCCTTCAGGTCTCGACCCTGAAGAGCGAGAATGCAAGCGAACGAGAACCGTGTCGCCATTCATTGCACCTTCCATATCCTCCGCACTAACGTAGATATCGTTTTCGCCTTGTTCCTCTGGAATCACAAAGCCAAATCCTTTAGCGTGTGCCTGGAGTCTACCTCGGGTTAAATTCATTTTTTCGGGAACTCCATAACGGTTCGTTCGTGTTTGAACTAAGACGCCTCTTCGTTCCATTTCATTTAAGACTTTTACTAGCTCTTTAAATTCATCACTATTTCTCGTAGGGAATGCCACTTCTAATTCTGAGACAGATAGCGGCTTTTCCGCTGTATCTTTAAAATAATGTGTGAGCTTGGTGATTAGTTCTTCATTCATAGATGTCTTTCTCCTTTCTTTCTCTTTGTTCTGCCAATTCTATCTGTCCCTACTTCAAGTTTATTAATCCCAATCACATGCTTCTAAAAATGCGAGGACATCTTGATGGAGTTGTTCTTTCTCATCTCCAAGGGTGATGACATGACCAGAGTGTTCATACCATTTAATCTGCTTCAATTCAGATTCAGCTTCTTCATGGATAATGTTAGCACTGTTGGTATCAATCATTCCATCTTGTCTTGCTTGTACAACAAATAGTGGCGAGTAAATAAAATCTAACTGGCTACGAACATCATCCATTAATTCTTTTAATTGAAAGAGTGTGTCCATTGGAAGCTGTTTAAATGCCTCCATCTCCTCCTCGATGACGTCCTCTGTTTTTTGCTCTCTTTTTTTATAGGCTTCTGCGTATTCAAGCATACCATTATAAATCGCATCTTCAGTCTTTGCCCTTACAGGTGCACACATCGATACGATACCCTTTACAGGTAAAGTGTAACCGATTTTTAAAGAGAATACCCCTCCAAGCGATAATCCACAGACCGCAATCTCATCATACCCTTTTTCTTTAAGAAATTGATAGCCGGCTTCAACATCCTTCCACCAGTCTGTAGGTCCTGTTTCAACTAATTGTTCTGGTGGAACACCATGCCCCTTATATAAAGGAGCATAACAGGTGTAGCCTTCTTTTTGAAGGAATCGACCAATCATTCGTACGTCCGCAGTTGTTCCAGTAAAGCCATGCAATAAAAGAACCGCTCGCTCGCCTCCTTCAAAGAAAAATGGTTTAGGTGCTACTAATTTCATTTTGTTCATCCCTTCTGTCTTTCTTTTCAATAAGAAATTCATGAATATGTCTCATAAGCTGATCCTTCTCAAAACCGTGACAGATCATATGTCTTCCATCCTTTAAATAATGAATGTACTTTTCCTCTGCCCCGATCGTCCGGAATAAATACTCCGAACTTCTCCTCGGCACCAACGCATCCCGCTCACCTTGAATAATAAGAACCGGCGTTTGAACATGTCGTATATACGGTCTAATCTTCTTCACTGCTGTCATAAACTGCACAACTGCTGACATTGGTGTATTCGTCATCTTATGACGGTACAAATCAACTAATTGATCTGGTTCTGAAACACCAGTCAGCTGTGTATGCAAAGTCGCTTTCACACTCTCAAACAGCATCGGAGGATTTAAATAATAGGCAGCCGCACTTAACAAAACCAGTTTCTTTATCTCATACTTTGCGGCAATATAACAAGCCAAAAGACCACCCATCGAAAAACCAATCACATATACCTCTTCACATCGTTTGATTAATTCTTCAGCAGCTACCTCAACCATATATAGCCAGTGCTGATACGTCACAGTACGCAAATCCCCATCCGGACCGTGACCAGGCAAGGTAGGTGCATAAACGAGCCAGTCCTTTTGTTTTCTTAACGATTCAGCAATCGGCTCAACCTCCCACGGTTCCCCAGTGAAGCCATGTATACAAAGACATCCCTTCAATGCCTCCTCCACCCCTTCTAACTGAAATACACGCATTGGCGTGTGAATTTATAGCTCCATTGCCTCAGCCAGTAATTGATACGAACGAATTCGATCTTCTTCCGAATGAAGATTACAAAGAACCAAAAATTCATTCATGCCATATCGTTCTGAGAGCTTCATCAATTCCCTGCGAACCGTTTCCTTTGAACCAACAATCATTCGAGTTCGGTTATGTATCATACGCTTTTGATCATCATCTGTATACTGATATTGGATCGCTTCTTCTGAACTGGGCACACGGCTATCGAGCCCTTTTTCGACCCTTAATAGCCAAAGATCCTGACTTTTTGCAAGGTATTCGGCCTGCTCATCTGTATCAGCACATACAACAAAAATGGCCGTTAGCATTTGTGGCGTTTGACTCCACCCGTTTGAAACGAAGTTAGAACGATAGGCTTCAAACGCTTGCCGACCACGAGCTGACTTTATGAAATGGCCAAACACATAGCCCAACCCTTGTTTTGCTGCTAGTTTTGCGCTGTTTTCACCTAGACCAAGTAGCCACATCGGAGGAGGTACTTCAACCTGTGGAGATGCTTTGACTCCTGAATAAACATGATTTCTAGGTAACGTATCTCTTATATAATACACAAGATCCTGTAATTGCCGATCAAATTCCTCTAAACTCCTTGGTTCTCCATCAACTAGTGCCTTGCGCAGAGCCGGTGTTCCACCAGGAGAGCGCCCCACACCAATATCAATTCTACCCGGAAAAAGCGATTCAAGCTGCTTACTAATTTCCGCCACTTTAAATGGACTGTATTGAGGAAGAAGAATGCCACCTGTACCGATACGAATCTTCTTCGTACTAGCTGCAACAGCCGCCATCAAGATCTCAGGCGCACTACTTAACATCCCCTTTGTCCCATGATGCTCCGCAAACCAATATTTTGTATATCCTAGCTGTTCAGCTAGAGTAGCCATCTTTATCGTTTCATCCATCCTGTCTGTTACTGACTGACCTTTAGATAGAGGGACTTGATCTAAAATACCTAGCTTAATCAATTCGTTTCGCCTCCCTCCTTCTATTGTATCCTTTCTAGTTTATTTTCCCTATTTTTCTGCTTTCCACACCTGATGATGGATATTTTGGTGCGGGGGGATTTGGGTTGGGGTGCTCCGGTTGGGGGGCATTGCTCCATTTCGAGGGCCATCGCTCCAATTTGAATGCCCATTGCTCCATTTCGAGGGCCATCGCTCCAGTTTGGGTACCCATTGCTCCAGTTCGAGGGTCATCGCTCCAGTTTGGGTACCCATTGCTCCAGTTCGAGGTCATCGCTCCAGTTTGGGTACCCATTGCTCCAGTTCGAGGTCATCGCTCCAGTTTGGGTACCCATTGCTCCAGTTCGAGGGTCATCGCTCCAGTTTGGGTACCCATTGCTCCAGTTCGAGGGTCATCGCTCCAGTTTGGGTACCCATTGCTCCAGTTCGAGGGTCATCGCTCCAGTTTGGGTACCCATTGCTCCAGTTCGAGGGTCATCGCTCCAGTTTGGGTACCCATTGCTCCAGTTCGAGGGTCATCGCTCCAGTTTGGGTACCCATTGCTCCATTTTGCCTTCTATCGTTTCAATCGCATCCCTATCGTTTCACTTTCCACTTCTATCGTTTCAATCCAGCTCCATCCCTTCACTTCCTCCTCCTATCATTCAATCTCTACTCCACCATTTCAATCCCCCACTCACAAAAAAACAGTGAGCATCCTAAGATACCCACTGTTTCTGAAATCATTTATACTTTTAATCCTTCTGATTCTGACTCAACTTGTACTTCGTTAGGTCGATACGTTGTAACGATTTCTCCTGCTGCATTCGTTTGGAACAAAACAGATCGTTCTTGCTCGAGTTTTACAGAGTACGTTTTATTAAGGACCGGATTGGTTACTTCTACTTCTACATCTCCTGCAAATTCAGAAACAAAGATGTAGAGATCACCGTCATCAAATGACAGTCTGCGTCCATAGACACCTGGGTTGTCTCCACCCTTATTCCAGATCAGCTCTTCCGTTACACCAGCCTGCTGTAAAGCGAAGCGATACAGCTCTTTTAATGGCTCCAGACGGTTATTCAGCTCCACAGGCAGAGGACTCCAGATAAATGTTCCTTGACCAATCGACACTTGCTTCACGGCATTCTGAGTCGATTCTACTAAACATTCCTTTGTCAACTCAGCAATACGTCGCTCACCAAAGCTAACTGCATGAGCTTTTCCATTAATCACTAATGCTTCTTCACGCAAGACATTCTGGAGTTTGGATGCACCAAGCTCATCTAAAAGTCTCTCCGAATGTTTCCAAGCCTGCATTTAAACGAAGTGGTCCTGTATACAGAACGGTTCCGCCTTGCGCAGCATAAGCAATCAACTGATCAAAGGCTTCGTCGCTGAAGTTATGCGCACTTGGCACAATCACAAGCTTCGGCTTGGTTCTCAAGCATTGCCTCTAAATGATACTCACTAAATCCACGGGCATGTGTATTTAACTCATACGAAAGAGTACGCACGGCATTCGTTGTTGCATCAAAAGCAAGTTTACGGCTTGAAAAGTCATTGGAATACGGATAAATCACTGCTACTTCTTCTAGCTTTCGATTCACAAATAATTCCTTCGTCTCATTCATAAAGGAACCAAAATCATAGGAGACATCAGCTTCTGGTTTTTCCGTTCCATCTGCTCTCAATGCGCCAATATTGGATTCGTTTACATTATCCATATAGAAGTTTGTATTCCATAGCCATTGCACAGCACCTGCTCCGCCAGTTGAGAATGCGTATGCATACTTGCGCTCTAAAATGTTACGCAGTTCTTCTTCTGTTCGTTTAGCCAAGCCGTCAGGTTGTTCAAGATACATAATTCCCGTTTCCTGCACAAGATTCGGTTTTGATGCTGTTTTTGTGAAAACACCATCCCATACAAGATGATCCAACTGCCACCACGTATGGTTTGTTGTATAATCAACAACGGATTCATAGAAAAATGGTGTTGGACGTTGCGAACGTAATGCCTCATCTTGACCAACTGTAATTAAGCGATCACTGTTAATGGAATGAATCGTGCTCGACAATTCTTCTGCCCACTGGTTATGCATATCCATTGTAAACAAGGTGTAATCAAGCCACACTAAGCTTTTACTTGGGTTACGCATATCCTGTACATCAAAGTTGATATCCTCATGCTCAGGTGTTGTAATTGCTTCAAAACTAGGAAGCTCAACAGATGAATAATTCCATGCCTCCTGAACCTGGCGAATCGTGCCATACTTTTCTTTTGTCCAATCTTGAAATGCCTTTATTTCAAACGAGTCTCTCGCAGAACGTGGTCCTGAGAAAATTCGTTTTGGATCAAACATTGATGGCTCATTAATTAGATCCCAGTGCAGATGGGTCGCTTTTGTATATCTAGAGATAATAGCTGCGATAAAACGTTTCTGTGCTTCTAAGCTGCGCGGATCAAGGTACGGATTTTTCCCTTCCCATAGCTCCGGTGTAAAAGCAAAGAATGTAAAACATAGATCCAAATCATGTCTCTTAGCAGTTAATACAAATGCATCAATCGCACGAAGCACTTCCTCATACGGATGCCCATCCACATACATGATCTGTCTCCATGCCGTCCAAATGCCTGAGCGAATATGGTTAATACCCGCTTGCTTCATTTGTGCCATATCCTGATCCCATACAAGAGCATTAGGCATAAATAAAAATTTTCTTGCCACATCAGAAGTCATATAAGTCATACCAACAATCGGAAAAGGTTTACCATCTTTCTCAAAATAATCACGGTTTGCGATTAATGGAGAACCCTCTTGAAGCAATGTTTCTGAGAAGCCCCAAAATCCTTGGTTGAAGTGTACTATTTCTCCAGAAGTTGAGAGGGCTTTAACATGAATCGTGTAGAACCCTTCTTCCACCTGAAACGGCATCGTTCTTCTGAGATTTGACCATTCTCTTGATTCATCAATCGTCACAACTTCCTGAAAGTTGATTTTATCTGCTCCATCCTTCAGAACTTGAAGCTGAAGAGTCCACTGTTTACCTTGTTGTTTACCTTGATGAAGAGCAAGACTTTGTAACTGAACAGAAATGGTTGGCACTTCTCCAGGATAATAACTAGCATAACCCGGTTTCACCCAAATTTCGGTGACACCTTCTGATGTATACCAAGCCAATTTATTTAAAATATCAGTTCCGTGCTTCCAGAAAGTATCATCAAAGCGCTGATTCAAAAAAATCCAAGCGACCTCCGGAGAATTGTCCTTTTGTATTCTCTATTAATACAACTGGAGCTGAAATCTCTCTTCCCTCTTCAGATAACCCTGTTAATAATGGGTAAATATGAGCATCCATCGGTCCACTTGAACCATTTTCATGTGGCTGATCATCCTCTTTCGTCACGTGAAGAACAAATCCATACGTAGACTGAATGCTAAACGCGCTCTCCAACCCTTCCAATATTGGTCGGTCATTCGAGCCCACAAGTTCGTGAACTTTACTACTATCTACCTTTAATGCTTCATGGATATTAAGTTGCTGATGGTAGGCCGTTTGCTCAATCTCAACCTTCCACTCACCCTGATCTTTATATACAGGATATCTAAATGGAATATCACCTGTGTGTACAAGTCCTCCACCTTGTTGAAAAAAGCGGAGGATTGCAGACCAAGAATCCTTTGGAAAATAAGAGCCATGTAAATTAATGAAAGTTTGGTATTTCCCACTCTCCAACGCACGTTCTAACCCTTCAACATCTACCACTTCCGAAAAATTGGCAATAGTACGATCTGATGGACGCACCCCATCAAATGGAAATGTATGATCATAGAAAAACAAATAACTCATGCGTAGAACCCCTTTACAGCTAATTTTTGACGGCACCCTCTGTTAGTCCAACGATAAAGTACCTGCTAAATAAGATAAATACAACTAATATAGGCAACGTAGCCATAAATGTTCCTGCTAGAATCATAGAATAATCGGTATAGAACACATCATTTAATGTTCTTAATGCAATTTGAATCGTATGAACACTTTGATCTTTTAAAACGACTAAAGGCCATAAAAAATCGTTCCATGTGTTCATGAAGGTCACAATGCCTAGAGTAGCAAGACCAGGCTTAACAGTTGGTAAAACAATATTCCAATAGGTACGGAACGTTCCGCATCCATCCATTCGAGCCGCTTCTAGCAACTCGTCAGGAATAGCAGATGAGATATACTGTCTCATCCAAAACACACCAAACGCACTCACCATCGTTGGTACAATGACTGCTTGTAGTGTGTCGATCCACCCTAATTTACTAATGATCATAAAGGATGGGATTAAACCAAGCTGAGGAGGAATCATCATTGTTGCTAATAGGAAAACAAACAACATATTTTTTCCTTCAAACTGCAGTTTGGCAAAAGCAAAACCTGCTAACGAACAGAAAAACAAGACTGACAACGTTACGGCTGAGGAGATAAAAAATGAATTAAACATCGCTCCAAAGAAATCAATACGCTCAAATACATTCATTGCATTTTCAACAAATTGAGTTCCCGGAAGCATAGCTGGTGGAAATTGGTTAACGGATGTTGTTGAATTAGAACCAATAACAAACATCCAGTAGAAAGGAAATAAAGATAATAAAGAACTGCACACTAGAAAGGTATATAACAAAATCTTAGGCAGCTTCTTCTGTCCAACTTCTTTCATAACGAAATTCTCCCTTCTTGCATTAAGCTGACTTGATTCGTTTTGTAACGAACATATTAATTAATGAAACAACGATAATAATTAAGAATAGTACCCAGGCAATAGCTGATGCATATCCGAATGAGAAGCGTTCAAATGCTTCTTGGTAGAGATAAAGAGTCATTGTTAATCCCTGTGATTCGGAACCGATTCCAAATAACAAAGGCTCTGTAAATACCTGCATGCCTCCAATGGAAGATAACAATACTGTAAAGATAATAATTGGGCGAACCATTGGTATAGTGATAAAAAGAAATTGTTGAATTTTATTTGCCCCATCAATTGTGGCTGCTTCATATAAGTCTTTCGGTATACTTTGTAGACCTGCTAAGTAAATAATTGTGTTATACCCTACCCATCTCCACATCACCATTAGTGAGATCGCAACGTGAGTTCCAAAGTAAGAACCTTTCCAATTGATTGGATCAATTCCAATTGAGCTCAGTAGGTAGTTAATAATCCCATATTGTGTACCAAATATAGCGGAGAAAACGATTGCTACCGCTACAATTGAAGTAACGTTTGGCATAAAAATACTAAGGCGAAACAGGCTTTTCCCTTTTAAAAATGCTTGATTTAAAACAAATGCCAACACTAGTGCAAGAAATAACTGTGGAATGGTTGAAAGCGCCCAAATACTAAAGGTATTACCAACCGCTTTCCAAAATAATGGATCATTTGTAAAAAGTCCTATATAGTTTGCAAATCCAATAAATTCTCTCTCTCCAAGAATGTTCCACTTATGAAAGGATAAATAAGCTGTAAAAATCAGCGGAAACATCCCAAACACACCAAACAATAAGAAAAACGGGGAAATATATAGGTAACCAGAAATACGGTCGCGCGTACGCTGATTGTATTTCCTTTTTGGTTTCTTTTCCGTGATCGGACTATTTTGCCGCACTTCTGTACTCATAGGTTTCATCCTTCCTACTTTACTTTCATAAAAAACAGCGTAAGATTACTCCTACGCTGTTATTAGCTCGTGTTAACGAGAAATCTGTCTGTCTACTTCTTCCATAGCTTTATCCCATGCAGCATCAGGTTCTGCTGCTCCATCAGCGACTGTTCCAAGTGCATCCTGCATGATTGTGTTAATTGGAGCTGTCATTGGTGCGCGATAAACGTCTTTAACAAGAGTAGCTGCTTCAGCATAAATGGCTCCGATATCTTTACGGATAAAGAATTCATCATCAAGTTCTTTGATCGCAGGTTCGTCATAGATACCTGGTGTAGATGGGAAGTTCCCATTTTCTTCAAAGATCTCAAGTTGATTATCTGGAGACATTAACCATGTAATAAAATCATAAGCTTCTTGCGGGTGATCACTTTGAGTTGGAACTGTTAAGAATGATCCTCCCCAGTTTCCAGAACCTTCAGGCATTAAAGAAATATCCCAAAGTCCTGAAGTATCAGGCGCGTCATTTTTAATGTTTTGAAGCATCCATGGTGGTAGGAATACTGTAGCAAAGTCTCCATTTGCAATTGCTGCGCCCCACTCAGGTGTTTGTCTTTCGATGTTCGCTTGAATATCCATCGCTTCAATTGACTTATCCCAAGCTTTTAGGATCTGTGGACTTTCTTCAATGATTAGGGTGCCATCCGTTTCAAAATATTGTTTGTCTCCCTGTTCGCGAATAGCAGAGTACAAGTCAGCAACATCACTGAACATAAAGCTACCTGTTTCTTCTTTTAACTTTTGTCCTGCTTTGATATAGTCATCCCACGTGCCCAGTGCTTGAGACACTTCATCTGGATCTGTTGGTAGACCTGCTTCTTCAAACAAATCAACGCGATAAGCCATCGCCATTGGGCCTATATCTGTAGGAATACCAATGACTGATCCATCATCAGAAGATGCTTGCTTCCATTTCCAATCAAGATAATCCCCTTCTAAATCAGCTGCTCCGTATTCAGACAAATCGTAAAACATATCACTGCTCTCTTTAATTCTTTCAAGATAGCCTTCATCTACACCTGAAATATCTGGTGCACCAGATCCAGCTGCTAAAGCTGTAATTAAATTCTGATGAGCATCTGCATACTCAGCCTCTTGAATATTAATCTTAATCCCTGGATTTTCTTCTTCATATTGCTTCGCCTTTTCAGCAAAACCCATTCCTGGCCAGAGCCACATTGTTAACGTAACGTCATCCCCACTTCCACTATCACTTCCGCCTCCACCAGAACTAGAACCTGACGAACACGCTGCCATAGCAGCAGCCATACCAATGCTTCCAACAACCAGTAATGATTTGCGAGCAAAACGATTCATACTAACTCCCCCTGAATTGTTATTATTGTTATTATTAAATGTTATTTATAGATAAAACATATCACTAGATTCATCAAATGTAAACGCTTAATTTATAAAAAAATAAAATCGGCAAGCTTTAGCTCACCGATCTCTTGGTATATCAACAGATTCTTTTAATAACATATCTCCTGAAATAAGTATTTTCTCAGGGGGATACTCATTATGGTTGATCCTCCAAACCAAACGATCCACTGCTCGTCGTCCGATCACTTGTTTCAATACTTGCACAGTCGTTAAAGCAGGAGTTCGCCCTTCTTCTTCGGCTAATAAGTCAAAACCAGTGACAGAGACATCCTGCGGACAGGTTAATCCATTATCTTCAAGTAAATGAATAACCCGACGCGCTATATGGTCATTTGCACATACAAAAGCTGTTGGGAATGGAATTTTTTCTTTTTTCCACTTATCGAACTTCCTCTGAATTTCAACTTCCATATCATCATCATATGTAATATCCATCAATACTGATTCGTGCTCTAAATCAGCATTTTCTATAACCGTTCTGAATCCAATCCACCTGTCAAAAAAACTACGAGAATGCTTCAATTCCCCTACAAAAGTTAATTTTCGATGTCCTAGTCCAATTAGATGATCCGTGATTCTTTCAATACCATTGCGATTATCCATAAAAATACTATCAGCACGCATAAGCTTATCTTCATGGTCAATCATAACAATCGGAAGACCGTATCCGGAAAGCGCTACAAGCCATTGTTCATTTAATGTTCCAAGGCTGATGATCCCAATCAAATTGGTCACGTCCACCTTTTTAGATAGATCCATTTCACTTGTAATAACTACCATTCCAGCTTTTTTGATTGGATTCCTATCGAGACCCCCTGAAAAACTGAACCCCAGTATGTATAGGTGATACTTTGATATTGATAGTTAGGAAGAAAAACAAGAATATAGCCGTTTTCCACTTCTACCTTCTTATTTGCTTGATTTGAATTAGACAGATGACTCTCTTTTGAATACCCAAGTTGTTTTGCTGCAAATAAGATCTTCTGTCTTGTTGTTTCACTAACGCCTGGCTTGCCATTTAACGTTTTTGACACAACATATTTAGAAACCCCTACAGTATCTGCGATTACCTGCATGGTTATTTTTCGTTGTCCCACTGACCCACACCACCTGACATCCTACATTTTTGTTATCTTTGTTAGTATTATAGCAGTATTTTATGCATATTGCAGATTAACTAAATAAATGGAATGATCAAATACAAAACAGGAATAAGTATAACGAGCATGGCCGTATTCACAATCCAATTTGAATTAGCCAGTTCCACATCTAATTGATAGAGCTGTGGAGGTACTAAAGCAGAGACTGCTGTTGGCATAGCTGACATAATTAGAACAACTTTAATGAGAAATCCATCATACAATTCCCCTAATCCTAACAATATAGCGAGAGTCACACTTATACATGGAACAAGTACACTCTTCATGATTGAAAGCGATAGACTCAGTTTAAGATGTTTTTTAACGGATGTCAGTTTCATTGAGAACCCTACTGGAATTAATAAAATGACTGCCGTTAATGGAACGAGCACTTGATTTAACTGACCATAGCCGGTAAATCGTTCCCACGGTGACACATTTAATAAACCTCCAACTACAACTGCACAAAAAGTAATCATAATAAATGGATCTCGAATAATGGCTCGCCATTTTGAATTGGAGCCTGCCGTCGACTGTGGTTGACCGTAACTTTTGGCTACGGGATAACAAACGGTATAATAAAACAATTCTTCAAATAGTCTGAACATAACAACATACGCCAAGCTTTGCTCTCCTAACAAAAGAACACAGAATAACGATCCAAACGTTCCTAAATTTAAAAACGATCCTGTTACAAACATCGAACCTGTCTGGACTCTAGACAGCTTATAGAACTTAGATAATAGGATACCTAATAAACCGCCTAGCATAATCGTTGCAATACCTAGAATAGGCAAATAAATAAGGCTACGATCTGTTAGCTCAGCATGCCAAAACGCTCCAATTAATATAATTGGATTTAGACCAAGTAGTACAAACCGAATACAAAATGTTAGAAATGAGCTAAGCGGAAACCAAGATGGAGTTAACTGTTTATTGGCTAGGTTTCGTAAGACACTTCCTAACAAGAGTCCTATTGCAATCACACTAAAAGCAAGTAAAAATTGATTAATGCCTATCCACTCCTAATTATATATTAATTGTAACTAAAGTGATAAAATGGTTTCGAGAGGAGTTGATATCATTTGAAGTCTGCCTTACTCATTCTGGATGTTCAAAATGGGTTTATTCAATCCGGCTCATTTGATAAAGCTTTACACAATATGGAAAGTCTTGCTACATATTTTAAAGAAAAAGATGAACCTGTTATTTTGACTAGACATATTGATCAAAATCCTAAAAGCCTTATTCAAGATCAAACCTTTAATGGTGAGCTTTATGATACGTTTATACCTTATGCTGATGCGGTTTTTCATAAAAAACAACCAAGTGCCTTTAAGGAGACAGATCTAGAAACCTATTTAAAAGTAAATAAAATAACAAACCTCATCATCACTGGCTTTAATGTTGAATATTGCTGCCTTTTTAATTCAATTATTGCACATGAAAAAGGATTCTCTGTTACGTTTATTGAAGATGCTTCTGCCACCGTTAACACGGATGAGACGTATGAGATGCCTGGTCTTGATATACGCGATTTTGTGGCCACTGTACTGCATTGGTCTGGATGTATCCAAGTTGTGGATACTGAAGAATATATCCAACTACCATAAAGAAACCACTCCATTCATTCTACATGATTGGAGTGGTTTCTTTAGAGCATCTATTATAAGAAATAACCAAGAGTGACAGATAAAATAAAGAATAGAACGGCCAATATGATGGTTGCTCTATGTAGTACAAGGTCAACTCCTCTGGCTTTTTGTTTCCCTATTAATTGCTCAGCACCACCAGAAATCGCTCCGGATAAACAGCACTTTTACCTGACTGAAGCACAACAACAGTAATTAGAGAAATTGAAACGATAACCAGCAAAATCATCAACGTTAGTTGCAAAACATTCCACCTCCATGCACATCTTGCGCTAGTTTAAATCTACCATATAGACAGGGCTTAAGCAATGTTATAGATAGAAAAAGCTGAGAATTTTATTATCTTATATTCGTACAAGCCAAACGATACATCGATTCATCTTTCCAAACTTCTTTTATATTTCCGCTTTATTCTACACAGCACAGATCATTTCCCGCGCAATATTTCATTTTCCGAGTATAGGTAGTGCTTTTGATCATATTTGACACCATAATTAGCTAATGAAGCTGTTACGTAGTGAAGGGAGTGTCGGTAAAAGAAGAACAGGAAAGAGTATGATTAATTGCTCTGCTACAGGAAGATCCTACTTTTAAAAACAAAAATGCTAACGTTCCTGATTGGGGTTAATCACACCGCTACAGGAGAACCCTACGCACCCTCAAGCACGGCCTCAGCCCTTGAAGGGGAAGATCACCCCTTCAATGTCTTCGGACGCGTGCTGTCCCGCAGGAGTCTACGGATTCTCCTTCCGCTATTATTAGCTTAAACTCAAAACAACAACAAACATAAAAGACTTAAAAATTTAAAGACTTAAAGACTTAAAAAACTTATAGTAAGGAACGTTTACCCTTTTTGATTGTTTGAATCTATATAATATCTCTTACATAGCGCTAGAACGAACAATTCACTTAATCATACAAGAGAAAAAACACAGCTGCATGAGCTTGAACAAACGATTATAGCTTTTTAGATAATTTGTTTTAAGTTTATTTGTACTGATTTTCAAAAAATTTAATGCATCTGTATTGTGCAAAAGATGAATACAAATACCTGCAACAATACAATATTTAGAGTACTGAAAGGAAAGTTCTTAATAGTAAGTTGATTTCACATGAACCTCTGCAGGTATATGCGTCAACCTCATAAACCAGATTGGACAAATGATCTAACTCTGATAGTAAGGCTTTCACACCAGTCACATCAAGTGAAATCAATGGTAATCTACTATTTGTTTTTTCTTGTATAACTCTATATGACAAGTTAAATACTTTGTACTTTTCTTTTGCACTACAACTCTAACAAAAATTCAGACGCACTCACCTAGCGGACGGAATGGGCAGGCCGACTCCAAGCGGGACTAAAGGGCAAGGTTGAAATGATTTGGCAAGCCAAATTAGGCGGGCGCCCTCCCGCGGAAAGCGTGCCGCCCATCCCGGTAGCGACGATTCTAAGGAATCCCCATTCCGCTAACTTTAGCCTAATACAAAAAAAACGAACGACCCTAATTTATCAGGATCGTTCGTCGTTTTGTTTGTTCATTTACAATTGTTCTACTTACTTAGACAGGTTATAGAAAGACTTACGTCCGCCGTATACTGCTACATCAGCAAGATCGTCTTCAATGCGAAGAAGTTGGTTGTACTTCGCTACACGGTCTGTACGTGATGGTGCACCTGTTTTGATTTGACCAGCGTTTGTTGCAACTGCAATATCAGCAATTGTAGCATCTTCTGTTTCACCAGAACGGTGAGAGATAACCGCTGTATAACCAGCACGCTTAGCCATTTCGATTGCTTCAAATGTTTCAGTTAGTGTACCAATTTGGTTCACTTTGATTAGGATTGAGTTAGAAATACCTTTCTCAATTCCTTCAGCAAGTTTTTCAGTGTTGGTTACAAACAAGTCATCCCCAACAAGTTGAACTTTGTCGCCAAGCTTTTCAGTTAATAGCTTGTGACCATCCCAGTCATTTTCATCTAAGCCATCTTCAATTGAGATGATTGGGTATTTGGATACAAGATCCTCATAGAATGCAACAAGCTCTTCAGAAGTGAAGACTTTGCCTTCGCCTGAAAGATGGTATTTGCCATCTTCTTTGTTGTATAGCTCAGAAGAAGCAACATCCATTGCCAATTGAACTTGTTCACCTGGCTTGTAACCAGCTTTTTCAATCGCTTCAATGATTGTTTGAAGAGCTTCTTCGTTTGATGATAAGTTTGGAGCGAATCCACCTTCATCACCAACAGCTGTGTTATAGCCTTTTGATTTAAGAACTGCTTTAAGGTTGTGGAAAATTTCAGCACCGATTTGAACAGCGTGCTTGAAGTTATCTGCACCAACAGGCATGATCATAAATTCTTGGATATCTACGTTGTTATCAGCATGCTCTCCGCCATTGATGATGTTCATCATTGGTACAGGAAGAGTTTTTGCACTGAATCCACCAAGATATACGTATAATGGAACGCTTAACGCTGCTGCTGCTGCATGAGCGACAGCCATAGATACACCTAGAATTGCATTTGCACCTAATTTAGCTTTGTTTTTTGTGCCGTCTAGCTCAAGTAAAAGCTTATCAATTCCAAGTTGGTCTCTAGCATCTTCACCAATTAGCTCAGGAGCAATGATGTCATTTACGTTAGTAACAGCTGTAAGAACTCCTTTACCCATAAAACGGTCTCCGCCGTCACGTAGTTCTACTGCTTCGTATTCGCCTGTTGAAGCGCCACTTGGTACAAGAGCACGGCCTTCTTCTCCAGATTCAAGGTATACATTTACTTCTACTGTTGGATTACCACGTGAATCAAGAACTTCACGAGCATGAATATCAGTAATTATAGTCAAGCTAATCATCTCCCTTTTAATTGTTGTTTTTTTATTTTATTAAAGATTGTCCAGTCATTTCTTTTGGTTGCTTTTCATCAAGTAATTGAAGAAGTGTTGGGGCAAGGTCAGCTAATTTGCCGTCCTCACGTAGTGTTAATCCTTTTTCAGTTACAATAACCGGCACACGGTTTGTTGTGTGGGCAGTCATTGGATTCCCTTCAAGAGTGATAACTTCATCTGCATTCCCGTGATCAGCGGTAATGATGGCAGCTCCACCTTTTTCAAGAATGGCATCCACTACTCTTCCAAGACATTCATCAACAGCCTCAATGGCTTTAATTGTTGGCTCAAGCATTCCTGAATGTCCAACCATGTCAGGGTTAGCGAAATTCAAGATAATCGCATCATGCTTTTCTGCTTCAATCTCAGCAACTAATGCATCTGTTACTTCATACGCACTCATTTCTGGCTTCAAGTCATAGGTTGCTACTTTTGGTGAATCAATTAATATTCGTTCTTCACCAGGAAACTCTTGTTCACGTCCGCCACTAAAGAAAAACGTAACGTGAGGGTATTTTTCTGTTTCTGCGATTCGCAATTGACGAAGGTTTTGCTGCGAAAGAACTTCTCCGAGTGTGTTATCAAGATTTGTTGGTTTGAAGGCTACAAATCCGTCAATTGACTCACTGAACTTCGTTAGGCAGACAAAATGAAGATGCTTTGGAAATTTCTCTCCACGTTCAAATCCTCTAAAATCTTCGTTTGTAAATACTTGTGAAAGTTGAATCGCACGGTCAGGGCGGAAATTAAAGAAAATGACTGCATCGTCATCCTGAACAGTGGCCACAGGCTTACCTTCTTTGTCCGTCAACACAGAAGGAATCACAAATTCATCATGGATGTCGTTTTTGTAGTTATCTTCGATGACATCTAGAGCATTCTCATATGAAGGTCCATCACCATACACCATGGCGCGGTATGATTTCTCTAAACGATCCAAGCGCTTATCGCGGTCCATTGCATAATAACGACCGTGAAGCGTTGCAATTTCACCAATTCCGATTTCTTCAAGCTTTTTCTCCAGAGAACGAATATACGTTTCCGCGCTTGTTGGAGCAACATCACGTCCATCAAGGAAGCCATGAATGTAAACTTTTTTCACATTTTTACGCTTCGCAAGATCAAGCAATGCGAATAAATGCTCAATGTGACTGTGAATTCCTCCGTCTGATAATAAACCATATAAATGAAGAGCAGTTCCCTTTTCATTCGCATGATTTATCGCATCAAGGAAGGTTTGGTTTTCAAAAAACTCCCCTTCACGGATAGCAAGGTTAACTCGCGTTAAGCTTTGATACACGATTCGGCCGGCACCAATATTTAAATGACCAACCTCTGAGTTCCCCATTTGACCAAGCTGGTAATCCAACCGCTTCCCCATCTGCTTTCAGGGTTGCATGAGGGAATTCATTATGAAAACGGTCATAATTGGGTTTGTTCGACTGCTCTACCGCGTTGCCTTTGGTTTCGTCCCTTAAACCAAAGCCATCAAGGATAATTAGAGCAACGGGTTTCTTACTCATTTTACCGCCTCCAGAAGCTCAAGGAATGAAGCTGGCTCAAGACTTGCTCCTCCAACTAAAGCTCCATCTATATCAGTTTGTGCCATGTATTCAGCGATATTAGCTTGGTTTTACACTTCCACCGTATTGGATACGTACTGCATCAGATACTTCATGTGAAAACGCTTCTGCTACAACGGTACGGATATAGCCGCAGCCTTCGTTTGCATCTTCAGAAGATGAAGATTTACCTGTTCCAATTGCCCAAACTGGCTCATAAGCGATCACTGTCTTTTTAACTTGTTCATCAGTTAATCCAGCAAGACCTTTTGTAATCTGTTCTTGAAGAACGTCATTTGTACGGTTTGCTTCTTTTTCTTCTAACGTCTCACCGCAGCAAAGAATTGGAATAAGACCTTGTTCGTGAGCAGCATGTACCTTTTTGTTAATAAGGTCATCTGTTTCAGCAAACAATTCTCTGCGTTCAGAGTGACCAAGTACTACATATTCAACCTTTAGGTCAGCAAGTGCTGCCTGGGCTTGTTTCACCAGTAAAAGCTCCACTTGTTTCAAAATAAGCGTTTTGAGCTCCTACTTTTAAGTCTGTACCTGCTGTAGCTTCAACCAAACTTTGAAGGAAGATGGAAGGAGCACACACAACTGAATCAACGGACTCTGAGCTCGGTAGCTTCGTTTTAACTTCTTCAGCAAATGACTTTGCTTCTGAAAGTGTTTTGTTCATTTTCCAGTTACCTGCAATAATAGGTTTACGCATGGTTCATCACCTCTCGTAATTAATTACTCTTTATCTGAAAGGGCTACAACACCAGGAAGGTCTTTACCTTCCATAAACTCAAGTGATGCGCCACCACCAGTAGAGATATGACTCATTTTATCTGCTAATCCAAACATTTCGACCGCAGCAGCAGAATCTCCACCACCAATAACAGAGTAAGTCTCTGTGCTATTCGCGAGTGCTTCAGCTACAGCCTTTGTTCCACCTGCAAAGGTCTCAAGTTCAAATACACCCATAGGACCGTTCCAGATTACAAGTGCAGAATCTGCAACAACACTCTTGTATGTATCTTGTGTTTTTGGACCAATGTCTAACGCTTCCCAATCAGCCGGAATTTCACTTATTGGAACAATGTTCGTGTTTGCATCGTTAGAGAAGTCATCAGACACGATAACATCCTCTGGCATGTAAAAGTTCACACCGTTCTTTTTCGCTTTTTCCATAAAGCTTTTAGCAAGCTCAATCTTATCTTCTTCTAATAAAGACTTCCCTACTTCATGACCAAGCGCTTTTACAAATGTATAAGCTAAACCTCCGCCAATGATTAGGTTATCGACTTTATCTAATAGGTGATCAATAACACCGATTTTATCTTTTACTTTTGCCCCACCAATAATGGCTGTAAATGGACGTTTTGGTTCTGTTAATGCTTGTCCAAGCACATCAAGCTCTTTCTCCATTAAGAAACCAGCGGCAGAAGGAAGATGCTTTGCAATTCCTTCAGTTGAAGCGTGAGCACGGTGAGCTGCACCAAATGCATCATTTACATAAAAATCAGCTAGTGCCGCAAATTCTTTTGCAAGCTCAGCGTCATTTTTCTCTTCACCCGCATAAAAACGAACATTTTCAAGTAATAGGATGTCGCCATCTTTTAACTCACTTACAGCAGTCTCTGCTACTTCTCCTCTTGCTTCAGTGCTAGCCGCAACCGGTTGATCTAATAACTCAGATAGACGTACTGCAACTGGTTTAAGACGCAGTTCTTCAACAGCTTGGCCTTTTGGACGACCAAGATGACTAGCAAGGATTACTTTTGCACCTTGTTTGACTAAATGTTGGATGGTTGGAAGAGCTGCTTTAATACGAGTTTCATCCGTAATCACTCCGTCTTTCATCGGTACATTAAAGTCAACACGAACAAATACACGTTTTCCGGTTAATGTAACATCTTGAAGTGTTTGCTTATTCATAAACGAACCTCCTCCTACTTTTTATTTTGTGACAAGCGGAAAGAGGAGTCAGATTCAAGACCTTCCTCCTCTTAGTATCCGCTTGCTCCATTATAGCCCTTTGCTAGCGATGTATTCAACTAAGTCAACGACACGGTTTGAGAAGCCAGTTTCGTTATCATACCAAGAGATAACCTTAACCATGTTGCCTTCCATAACCATTGTAGAAAGAGCGTCGATTGTAGAAGAATGTGTGTTGCCATTGTAATCATGAGATACTAGTGGCTCTTCAGAGTATCCAAGAACACCTTTAAGTTTACCTTCAGATGCTTCTTTAAGAGCAGCATTTACTTCTTCAGCTGTTACATCTTTATCAAGTTCAACAACAAGGTCAACTAGTGACACGTTTGGAGTTGGAACACGCATAGCTGCACCATTTAATTTTCCTTTAAGTTCAGGAAGAACAAGTGCTACTGCTTTAGCAGCTCCAGTTGATGTTGGAATGATGTTCTCAGCAGCCGCACGAGCACGACGGTAGTCTTTGTGTGGAAGATCAAGAATTTGTTGATCATTTGTGTACGAGTGAACTGTGTTCATTAGTCCACGACGGATACCAAACTGATCATTTAATACTTTTGCAAATGGAGCCAAGCAGTTTGTTGTACAAGATGCGTTAGAGATAACGTCATGGCTTGCAGGATCATACTTGTCTTCGTTTACACCTACAACTACAGTGATATCTTCATCAGAAGCTGGTGCAGAGATGATAACTTTTTTAGCTCCTGCTTCAATGTGTTTCGCAGCATCTGCACGTTTAGTGAAGAAACCAGTTGATTCAATAACAACTTCTACTCCGTGCTTATCCCATCCGATTTCAGCAGGGTTACGCTCAGCAGAAACGTGAATCTCGTGACCATCTACAACTAGTGCATTTTCTCTTACTTCGATGCTTACATCAAGATTACCATGGACAGTGTCATACTTTAATAAATGCGCAAGCATGTTTGCATCCGTTAAGTCATTAATTGCTACTACCTCTACGTTAGGATTCTGAAGTGCCGTGCGGAATACGTTACGCCCAATACGTCCAAAACCATTAATACCAATTTTCGTTGCCATGTTAAAATTCCTCCTGACATAATTTGAAAAGCTTAATCTATCAAAAAGGGCAATACCCTTTTCTTCCTATTCATTGTGAAGCAATCTTCTTGCGGCCGCTTCGTCTGTAATTAGTACGTCACTAGGCCGATGTTTCATATAAGCCGCAATGGCATTTGCTTTAGAGGCACCACCAGCAACCGAAATCACATGTTTGCCAGAATCCAACTCATCAAGCTGCAGACCGATTGTTCGCTGCTTATGGATAATATCGCCTGCTTGATTAAAATAATAACCAAAGGCTTCTGCTACTGCGTGTTCCCGTTTTAACTTGTTCATAAACGGTTCTTCTGAGCTTCGTCTAGCGGCCATTCTTGTAGCATCACCAATTCCATGTAGCAAAATGCGGGATGTCTTAATTAAATCAAGAATTTCCCTCACGGAAGGTTCTAGCACTAACGACGAATACGCTTCCTCACTCAACTGATCTGGTACGTGCATCAGTCGATACTCAGCTCCGGCACGGTCAGCAAATTCAGCACTAATCGTATTGGCTTGATTTTCCACTCTCTCACCAAGTCCACCGCGAGCTGGAACAAAAATGGTCTGACTAACCTTTGGATCAGGTGTCATCATTTGTGCAACAGCAGCTAAAGTTGTACCACCCATTACCGCAACAACAGATTGCGGGATTATGATGGACTTAAGCTCCTTCACACAAGCCTGCCCCATTTCTTGCTTTACCCAGTCTTCCTCATCACTGTCTCCAGCAACAATAACCGCTTTGGTTACACCAAGCTTTTGTTCGAGCTCAGCTTCCATCGCACGTAAACCAAGAATGTCCTTCATCATCTCTTCAAGTTGATCAAGTACAGTTTCACCTTCCCTAGTTAAACTCATACCAGCTGTGGTAAATGCCACTAATCGCTGATCCTTAAGAAAAGTAACTTCGCCTCGAACAACTCGCTCTGAAAGCTGAAGGTTAACAGCTAAAGACCTTCGTCCAATTGGCTGTTTAAGGTAGACAAATTGTAGCATTCGATATCGCTTCTGCATGGTCTCTACTAACTCTGGTACTAACTGTTTTTGTACATTAACCAGTTTTCTCATCATGTAGCAGCACCTCTTTTCTACAGATAGGGACTATTAATGTCCCGCGATGACATTTTACGTCCCGAACAAACCAAACGTTTGCTACAGATCAATCATAACAATCGTTCACGTTTTTGACAAGTTATTTACTCGCATTTTTAAATTTAAATAAGTAATTATTTCTGCAGGCTTTTTATGACATGACTAATTTTATCATATGTAAGAATTCCTTCATCCGCTACTTTGTCTTCAACCAGAACAACTGGAATTCGAATCATATATTTTTCTAACAGTTCATCATCTTTATAGATATCAACTATTTTACAATCAAAAGAATATGTTTCTTTAAGTTGGTCAATAATTTGAAGTCCTTTTTCACATAATGAACAATTCTCTTTTGAATAAAACGTGATTAACATTCGGATTCCCCCTAGACAATACTTCATTTAGTATAGCAAAAGAACATTCGAATCATAAACCGGTTTAACTTCCTCCAGATTCGGAAATGATGAAAAGAGGGAATTGAGCTACTGATAGGGAATCTAATATATGCAGAGTGGTTTTATTTGACCTTCTCTGACCTAATAGGTATGATGTACATACAGCATTTGAACAGCTGATTTTAGCGTAAACGCAATTAACCACATTTTACAGGAGGAATGATCCATGAATCTCATCCCTACAGTTATTGAACAAACAAACCGCGGCGAGCGCGCGTATGATATCTACTCTCGTCTTCTGAAAGACCGTATCATTATGCTCGGAAGTGCCATTGATGACAACGTAGCAAATTCAATTGTTGCGCAATTGCTTTTCTTACAAGCAGACGATCCGGATAAGGATATCTCTTTATACATTAATAGCCCAGGTGGATCAATCACAGCTTGGAATGGCTATTTATGACACGATGCAGTTTATTAAACCTGATGTATCTACAATTTGCATCGGTATGGCTGCTTCAATGGGCTCATTCTTGCTATATGCTGGAGCCAAAGGAAAACGCCTTGCCCTACCGAACAGTGAAGTGATGATTCATCAGCCCTTAGGTGGAACTCAAGGTCAGGCTTCTGATATCGAAATTCACGCTCGTCGTATCATTGAAATGCGTGAGAAATTAAATGAAATCCTTTCTGAGCGTACTGGCCAACCGATTGATATTATTTCACGTGATACAGATCGTGATAATTTCATGACAGCTGAACGCGCAAAAGAATATGGTTTAATTGATGAAGTCATTTCATCACAAGCACAAAAGAAATAATGTTCATAAAAAAAGGCAGCCATAACGGCTGCTTTTTTTATGTATACCCACATTACGAAGGATTCTGAATGTAGTCTACTAACGTATCTAAGGCTTCTTGTTCGTCATGCCCATCTGTACTAATGACAATGGTTGCATTATGTCTGATTGCCAAACTCATAATCCCCATAATACTTTTAGCATTGGCTACCTTACCATCCTTCTCGATGTTAACAATCGATGAAAAACGATTTGCCTCTTGTACAAACATGGCTGCTGGTCTAGCTTGCAAACCACCTTTTATTGCAACCGTCACTTCTGACTTAATCATGCGTGATCCCCCCTTTATAAAATGTTATATATTATTAACTTTCAATCATTTCTCCAGAACGTATCTTCTCTGCAATTTCATCAATCTTTTTAAGCCTATGATTAATGCCTGACTTACTCACTTTTCCACCCTCAAGCATATCTCCTAATTCCTTCAAGGTGACATCTTGATGAATCAATCGCAAGGAGGCAATATCTCTTAATTTAGGAGGAAGCTTGTCAAGACCAATCGTCCGTTGAATCAAACGAATATTTTCTACTTGTCGTAGGGCAGCACCAACTGTTTTATTAAGGTTGGCGGTTTCACAGTTCACTAATCGATTAACCGAATTTCTCATGTCTTTTAAAATTCGTACATCTTCAAAATACAATAGTGCTTGATGCGCACCAATGATACTAAGAAATTCTGTAATCTTTTCACTTTCTTTAATATAAACAATAAAGCCTTTTTTACGCTCAAGCGGTTTGACACGAAGTCCATACTCGTTCATTAATTCACATAGAGACATATTGTGTTCTTCTGATGAAGAAAAAATCTCTAAATGATAGGAGGAGGTCTCTGGGTGATTGACAGAACCACCAACCATAAAAGCTCCGCGCATATAAGCTCGTCTACCTTGTTCCGAGTTAATTAGTTCTTTGGAAATCGTACGGATTAAAGTAAATCCATCTCCAATAATGCCTAGCTTCTCCATAAGAGGTTTTGCTCCTCTTGTGACCCTGACGAGATAGACGTTGTTTTTCTTTAATCTCATTTTTTTACGAACAAGCAGTTCAATAAATATGTCTGGGAACAATTGTTTTAACAAGGTATAAATACGCCTTGCAATTGCTGCATTTTCAGTCGTTATGTCCAAGCCTACTTGTTGACGTGCAAACGAAAGTGAGCCATTCATTCGAACTAGAGCAGCCAGCTCAGCTGATGCATATGGTTCAACAGGCTCAAGCTGAGTGAGTTCTTTTTTTACTTTGGCTGCAAAAGACATGTTGCCCCCCCCTTTCATTTGGATCTTTTTCTATGGTTGATGTGTATTAAGTGTTCCTGCACGTAGGATAGCTTCCGAAACCATCTTTGCATTGTGTCGTAATTGACTATCCTGTTCCACTACAAATTGATCTTCAATCACATTCACACCCAAATTTTGTAGTCGTTCATGATCTACTGTAACAGGGAATGCAATTTCGTTTTCGTATCGTGCTCTAACATTTTGCGAGATTACGGACCCATTTACCAAAATATCATCCACTAAATGAGGTCCACAATGTGAGATTAATCCTTCTAAATGATCAGCAGCACTATAACCGTCTGTTTCACCTAACTGAGTCATGGCATTACAGATATAGATCTTCCTTGCAGAAGAATTCCGTATTGCTTCAACAATACCTGGTACCAACAAATTCGGTAGAACACTTGTATATAAACTACCTGGACCTAAAACGATCCAATCCGCATCCTTGATGGCCTGCAAGCTTTCTGGAAGTGGTTCAATGATATCCGGCGTAAGATACACACGCTTTATTGGCTTTTGCACGGCCGGGATTTTAGACTCCCCAGTAATAATAGAGCCATCCTCCATCTCCGCGTGCAGCACAATGCTTTGATTAGCAGCGGGCAGTACCGTTCCACGAACATTTAATACTCGACTAACAGCAACTATTCCCTGATGAAAGTCTCCTGTAATAGAGGTCATACCTGCTAGGAGCAGATTCCCTAATGAATGACCGGACAAACCGCTGCCATTGGCAAAACGATGTTGAAAAAGTTCTTCAACTAAGGGTTCCACTTCGGCCAATGCCGTTAATACATTTCGGACATCGCCTGGCGGGGGAATATCAAGTTCCTTCCGCAAAATACCCGAACTACCGCCATCATCAGCAACCGTAACAATAGCTGTTATATTAACGGGATACGTTTTTAGACCACGCAATAAAACTGATAAGCCTGTGCCTCCACCTATAACGACAACATTCTTATTCACGGGTTAAGAACCTTCCTTTTGGCGATATCTCGATGTGTGGCATGAACTTCATAATCAGCTTTAAATTCTTTGGCAAAATACTCAACCAATGTCACCGACCGATGTTGTCCACCTGTACAGCCAATGCCAATCACAACCTGACTTTTACCTTCTCTTTTATACTGCGGAAGCATAAAGTTCAACAGATCGGTCAGCTTTTCAACAAATTGCTGGGTTTCCGACCATTTTAGCACGTAGGATGACACCTCTTCGTCTAAGCCTGTTTGTGGTCGCATATGCTCCACATAATGTGGGTTAGGTAAAAAACGAACATCAAATACTAAATCGGCATCAATTGGAATTCCGTATTTGAATCCAAATGATTGAAGCTGTACTGAAAAAGACTGACGTGCATCTGAGGAGAAGCGACGAATTAAACGTTCACGTAATTCGATTGGCTTTAATTCTGTTGTATCAATAATCAACTGAGCTCGACCTTTTAATTCTTCGAGCATTTCTCTTTCTAAACGAATCCCTTCAAGTGGTAATCCATTTTTGGCCAAAGGATGTGTTCGTCTAGATTCCTTGTAGCGTTGAACAAGCTTATTATCTTTAGATTCAAGGAAAAGGATTTGCACATTAGGTTTGGTATGGCCGTTACTAAGTTGATCAACTGCTTCAAAAAGATGATCGAAAAAACGTTGTCCCCGTAAATCCATGACCAACGCTACTTTATTCATCTTACCGCTAGCTCCTTCAATCAAATCAATAAATTTTGGAAGCAACGCAGGAGGCAGGTTATCTACACAAAAATAGCCTAAGTCTTCAAAACTTTGAACAGCAACCGTTTTACCTGCACCTGACATACCTGTAATAATAACAATTTCAATGGTTTGTTCGGACTCTCCCATAGATAACACCCTTTTCACATTCCTATTTATGATTTTGGAGCTTGAGACGGATCCAAGCGTGAGCGCAATAGTTTATAATCAGGCGTATAATAGAACGTACCATATTGAATACCTGTTCCATTTAACGCGTGACCGATAATCGATTGATCTCCTTCGGCCATTATAAGCGTAGCAACCTCTTTACAATCCCACCACTTGAGCTCACCTTCAGGAGATTGCGATAGTAACGAACCTGAATAGTCTACGGCTTTAAAAGTAAACAACATCCATTCAGACACCGTTTCCCCGTTTTCTTCTATAACAATGGTGTATACTCCGTTTAATTCGGGATGAATAACTGATAAACCTGTTTCTTCTCTAAATTCTCTAGTTGCAGATTCTTTTATTGATTCTCCTGATTCCATCTTGCCACCAGGAGCCACCCACCAACCCCGGCTCGGCTTTTGTAAAAGTAGGATCTGACCATCTTTTATAACTGCACAGTTTGTAACCCTTTGCAATTGAATCACCTCATTATCTATACATCATAAGTATACAATTATTTTATGACTGCTACAATTATTCGGATGCTCTTATAGACCTTTTGGCACAAAAAAAGGGCACGAGCTTTTCGGAGCTCGTGCTAAAGATATATAAAAAGGGGGTCAATTACTTAAACATAGTGTAACAGTTTTATATTTCATGATTGTTACAGAATGATTAAGAGCGAATTACGAAACCCTGTCCCAACAAGGGTTTCAGCTCTCTTCATTTTTGAACACTGCATAAAACATACCGTCTTTTTGACTACTTTTTATACAACAGTTTGGCAATTCGTCACGGTTTGACTTTTTCAGCAAGACTTTCGATATAGTGTTGCACATTTTGCGCTGCAACACTTCCATCTCCTGTTGCCGTAACAATTTGACGTAAAGATTTCTCACGAACATCTCCAACTGCAAAAATTCCTGGAATTTTTGTTTCCATCTCTTCATTTGTTACGATATATCCTTCTTCATTTAAGATACCCAAGTTTTTAACACTTTCGTTAAGTGGAAGAAGTCCGATATAAATAAAGACACCATCTGCTTTAAATTCAGATACTTCATCGGTTTTTGTGTTTTTAAGCTTCACACTTCCAACTTTTCCGCCGTCTTCTTGAATATCTGTTACAACATGATTCCAGATAAACTCAACTTTATCATTGTCAAACGCACGTTGCTGAAGAATCTTTTGCGCTCGTAGCTCATCACGTCTATGAATGACCGTTACTTTAGAAGCGAATCGAGTTAGGTACACAGCTTCTTCAACTGCTGAGTCTCCCCCACCAATCACAACTAGCTCACGGTTTTTAAAGAACGCTCCATCACAAACGGCACAATAGGAAACTCCACGTCCTCCAAGTTCCTTTTCACCAGGCACACCGATCTTCTTGTACTCAGCACCTGTTGTAACAATGACCGCTTTTGCACGATACTCTTTTGAACCGGCAATGACTCTTTTTGTGTCGCCTTCATCTATAATTTCTTTAATATCTCCATATGCATACTCAGCACCAAATTTTTTGGCATGATCAAACATCTTTGTCGAAAGATCTGGTCCTAAAATATGATCAAAACCAGGATAGTTTTCAACTTCTTCTGTATTAGCCATTTGACCACCTGGAACGCCACGCTCAAGCATTAATGTACTTAGCTGCGCGCGAGATGTGTATACAGCTGCTGTCATGCCAGCTGGACCTGCTCCGGCTATAATAACGTCATAAATGGTTTCTTCACTCATTTTCGTACCCTCCTAAACTACACTTTACATCTTATGTGCTTCTATCGTATCCAAACCAGGCAATCCTGTCTATTGATTTGCTCAGAACTCATTCTGGCCACAAACGATAGTTTACATCCTCTTGCTTAAGACTAGCAAAGCTTGCTAATCGTTGCTCACTTTTAGTATATCCTTTTTTCATTGCTTTTCTCCAAAGCACTTCTGCTCGCTCTGGTTTTCCTAATTTATATTGGGCAACTCCACGGCAATCATACAACTCTGGAAACATGTCGAACGTTAATGAATCAACCTCTGACAATCTCTTCTCCGTTTCCTGATATTCACCAAGTGCGCAGAGTACTCGCGCTAGTTTTAAGAAATGATCCGTGTCAATCGGATATACTTGACACAGTATTTTTGCATAACGATCAGCCCGGATGATATCACCAAGCTCTTGGTTAAAAATAGCCAAATTACACAAGGCAAACAGATTACCCTTATCTTCCGTCAGGACTTTTTCTGAGATGGTAAAAGCTTGATTCTTTTGACCAGAACGGAAATAGGCCTCTGCTAAATGATTATAGGCAGCCAAGCATGTTGGATGATCTTCAATCATTTCTTCTAAAACAGGAATAGCTTGCTGTGGCTTATTTTGCTTTAAAAAAGACCCCGCTGTTGTATGTCCTGAAATCAGATTTTCAAGCTCTTCTGATTCATCTTCCATAACCAGTTCTTCCTCTTTCAACATTTCAAGAAGGTCTTCTGCCCCTTCTAAACGATTATCCTCTGTTGTTAGTGTTAAGTACGCCTTTACTGACTGCTCAGCTAAAACAAACTGTCCGAGATAGGCATAATTGTTTGCCATAAAAAAATGGCACTCAGGATATTGGTCTTCTGTGTCATGTAATACATCACGCAGAATGTCATTTGAGCGCTCATATTCGTTTAACTCTGACAAAACTGCTGCCAGTTGAATCTGAAAGACTGGTTCTTTATCTGTAAGCTTCACCGCTCGTTCAAACAACGTAACAGCTCGCTTTAAGTTTTTCTTCTTATATGCATCAATGCCTCTATGAAAGAAATAATCCCCATTCTGTAGGAATGGGATAACATTGGAATGTTTTTTTCGATAAACCGATACATCCATATAGACTGCGTTCCCTCCAGATGTCTTCTTTATGCTTGTCCAGTATACATCATCTGTATAGAAAATGGGAGAGAAGCGGGTTGAATCATTGACAATATAGCGAAAAATGTACTATTGAAACAGCCTATTAGAAATTAGTTCGATTTTATCAGGTTTTTAGTTGTCAGGAGTTTCCATGTTTTAACTCCATTCAATTCGGAAATAGTATGCTCAGAGACGGTGCACCCTCTCAAGATTAAACATAACGCAAATAGATAAAGTATCCTTTCGTAATTGAGTGAGAAGCTTTATTTAGAAAGGAAGCGAGAATGTGAACCTGGCCATTCGTTTTATTATAGGCATCTATGCATTTCTCACCCTTTTGATAACAGGAAGTGTTTTGCTAGATGTAACGGCAATCTATGAACCTATCAACGAGTTGTTAGCTATACAGCAAACAAACGAAATTTACTGGATTATCATTGGTGTTCTTTCATTTGTAGCCGTAGTATCACTAATCCTCTTCCTTTCATCTTTTAAGAAAAGGGAGAGATCCCAAAGCAAATATCAATCTCCTACTGACATAGGTGTGATTGGCATTTCAAAGGATTCGATTGAATCAACTGTTTTAAGAATCATTAGAAGATTTGAAGGAATTCGCTCTGTAGATGTTGATTCAAGCATTTCTAAAAAAACTCAACAAGTAACTGTATCTGTTTGTTATTCTCCTTTTGGACCACATCCAGTTCAGGAGAATGCAAAAAAGCTTCAAGAAAGTGTCAAAATGGAGCTTGAGAAATGGTTAGAGATTCCTGTAAAAGAAGTAAAAGTACTTGTAAAAAATCAATCCAATCCAACAAAAAAGCGGGAACGCGTCATTTAAGGAGGAAGCGCCATGAATCAAGAAACGTTCATGCGCTATCGTGGGCGCATCCTAGGGCTACTGATTGCCATCGTTTTCAGTATTCTTTTTCTCACGATTGGCTTAGGGTATTCGTTAGCTGTAGGAATTTTTGTTCTACTAGGTTTTCTGATCGGTAAGTGGATCGACGGCGATTTAAATGTACATGCCTATATCGATGCATTATTTACAAAAAGAGATTGATTTAAAAAAAGGGAGATGTATCAAATGGAAAAGAACATACAATCAACTGAAAAGACAACAGCACAATTAGAAAAAGAACAGCATGATCAAACGAGTCAAAATGAAAATCGCGAAAGACTAACATATGATAATGAAGTAATCAAAAAGATTACGGCATTAGCAACAAACGAAGTGTCTGGCATTTTAGGTATGAGCGGAAGCCTCTTCCAAGGTGTGAGAGAAACATTCGGTGGCGACGAAAAAATCACAAAAGGTATTAGTGCTGATGTGGGAGAAAAGCAAGTTGCTATCGATATTGAAGTGTACGTAGAATATGGGAAAAACATCCCTAGCATTTATAAAGAAGTGAAAGAAAGCGTAAGTAAGAACATCCATAACATGACTGGACTAGAGCTTGTAGAATTCAACATGAATGTTGATGACGTCTACACTCGTGAGGAATTTGAAAGCAAACGAACGAACTCAAGCTCTCCAAATTCAGGTCGCGTTGAATAAGAGTTGAGCAGACTATTTACTAAATGGAAAAAGTCGAAATGGAGAGCTAGTATGCCATTTCGACTTTTTTACTTTCATAGTTTCGGTAAAAGAGATTATCCTCTTGTTTTCATACTTTCTTTTCTTCTTAACTCCCCATCACGCATTTCATACAGTATGTCACCAAATTGAGCTAACTCGGGGTCATGAGTCACAAGAACAACGGTCACTCCCTGTCGATGAATTTGCTTTATCGTTTCCATTATTTTATTACGATTTTCTAGATCTAAATTTCCTGTTGGTTCATCACATAAAAGCAGCTGCGGGTCATTCATCAACGCACGTGCAATCGCAACCCGTTGCTTTTCCCCTCCAGATAGTTGGGATGGCATATGATGTGACCTATGACTGAGTCCTACTGTTTCAAGAAGTTCTTTTGCTTTCCTCTCAATTGTTATTCTTGCTTGATAGGGCAGCAATGGAATCATGACATTTGTGAGCACATCAAACTGCTGAAACAGTTGGAAGTCTTGAAAGATGTAACCGAGATGGTTCCTGCGAAATTGGCGACGTTCTTCTTCTGAGGCAACCATCACATCTAATTGTCCTAATCTAGCATTTCCACTATCAGCTTTTTCAATAGCCGATAAGCACCGCATCAACGTCGTTTTTCCAGACCCGGATGGACCTGTAATCGTCAGCCAGCTCCCAGACTCGAGCACTAAATCAATGTCTCTTAATACACGAGTTGTTTCAATGCCTGATTGATAGGTTTTATTTAGATTATGAAGCTTGATACGCATGCTTGGTTCCCCCTTTTGTCGTAAGCCGATGTAATGTGTAGATCGTGAAACTTGCTGTTAACAGGATAAGAAGCAAAACAACTCCTAGTCCAGAGAGCATAGACACTGCGGTTATCTCAATTAAAAAAGTAGATGCGAGTAGACTGACAATCCATCCAGAGATCGTAGAAAAACTCGCCCACACCAACACCTCTTTGAGAAAATATGTTTTAATTGCCCGTTCTCCCCAACCTAGATAAAGAAACAATCGAATTTCTTGCTCTCGTTTTTTCCACAAACGAATAAGCGATTGATAGATGGTTAGTAAGCTTAACGCATACAATAAAATGATAATGAGAGTAAAAAGTCCTTCAATCTCTCCATGGATATACGTACCAAGTTTTGTTTGTGTCGTTCGCTCTATATTTTGCAGCAAGAAAAACGGGAGAAAACATGAAAGGATGGTTGTGAGAAAAAGTTGGATTCCTGATGCCAAGATACTAAAACGATAAAACCAGATATTTTGATTTGTGACCGTCTCTCCGCGTTTTTTCACTTGCACAGTCTTACGCTTTTGTAACCATTCAGCTACAAAAAATAAAAGCAGAATGATCAGACTAAATAGTATCGAAAATGAAAGCAGAAACCATTGCTCTCTAATAAACCCTAGTGAAATGAAACAGCCTAAAACAACCATCACCGGAGCACCAAGCATCCTCGCCCACTCTTTGTATCGTGTTTGTCGAATTTGTTTCTCAGACCAACCGAGTTTAGCCAGCAACTGCTCGTCTGCTTTTCGATCTGCAAGAAGATTAAAGAAGATAAAACTAACAAAGGTGAGAGCTACTAATGCATATAAAATGGTTAACGCGATTTGAAGTGCATTTATACTCGATCGTACTGTGTCTGCCGCTCCTAATGTGGTGAAGGATTGAATAACGTCACCAATGCCTTCAACTTGTACAGTTAATTCTTGCAACGAGGCACCTGCTACAATATCAACTGTAAATCCTGCCGCCTCCCACTCTGATGCTAAATCTCGGATAAGAGTAGCAGCATCGTCGTCGTAGCCTGTAATACCTGCCACTTTTACACGGATGGCATCAATTGGGGTTTCGCCTTTTAGTTTTTCAGCCCATTCCATTGATAACAAACCATGTGCGGGAGTGGTCACAAAGCTACCAGGGATCGCAGATGGATGTAGTTTTATTGATGGATCTGCAGCCAAGTGAGGTTGTGCTCGACCATAAATACCAAGTGGAGCAGACGCTAATGTATCGACATTTTCTTCGATTGAAAATGTACCGTTTTCATAGAATTCAAAGATATCTTCCTCGTTTAACGGCACGTTAAATTCATCGACCTCAAAAAATTCCTTTTCCGTCATTTGACGATATATTGGCGCTTGGTAATGCTTGTCCTCACTAATTTGTTCTACATAAAGAGTTGTATCGTCTATCATTTGATAAGAAATAGGCTCAAGTTGGTAGCCAATTCGTTGAGAAAAATAGTTTATAGTCCCTCCGAATTTATTATCTCCGATGCCTGAAAGCAGATTCATATCTTCATCAACAAAAAGCAGTACTTGATTAAACGGGGATTGTGTTTCTCGCGGGATGATCTCATATATCTCTTCCTGCTGATATCGTTGAGTAAAAATATATTCCTCTGTAATGGCCTGATAAAGTTCAGGATCTTTAAATTCTGTATATCCAGAAGACCCATCAATAAATTTACTTTTTATCTCCTGCCATTCTTCTGCACTGTAGTTATGTAATGGATCAATGGTTAACTTTATAGATACCGGGGGTGATGCCTCTGACAAACTCATGATAGGAAGAGAGAATTCTCCATCCTCATAAGAATCATAATCATAGACCTTGTCAGTAAGCGCTTTAAAATCAAACCCTACTAATTTTTCCTCTTCTGATGGATCGATTGCAACCACTTGGTGATAGGTATCTGGGAATTTAAATGACGCCATATCCCCGCCCATGAACGCATTCCAAACGTCAATTGTAGAAGCATATCTCGATATACTTACATCCGTTTCTTCGTGGAAAAAATCATAAACAAAAACGTCGTCATGATGTGTATACGTATGTACTCCATCAGTTGTTAAATACTGCACCGCATAATACATTGACGCTTCTTCATCTTTCTCCATGGTCCATGATCGTTCGCGAGATCTGAACAAACCTACCGCCGCCACAGGAGCGGCTATCTCCACCTGAGGATGTGCCTTCACTTCTTCCCATTGGCTCATCGAAATGCCGCCTGTTCCAACTCCAAGATAGTTTTCCTCGATGAGATTAAGCTCTTGTTCTAGCTGTGTTTGTGCCCCAGATGGCCGCAGTAAGATATCGTATGTACCTCTAGAAAAGTCAGTGATATCCTGTTTCACCTGTTTGTTTGCATCAACAAGTGCGGAGAAGCTGTATGAGAGCGTGCTTAGGATTAACGTTAAAACGATCATAATACCAATCACTGCTTTTTTGCTATAAAGATTAAATCCAACCAAAAATACATCCCCCTTATTTTAGAAAAATCAATATATTCTCTGTTACATAATTTAATATATATACCATTTTCTAAGACAAGTATATCGAATGGGAAAATCTATATAAAAAGTTAAGAAACTCATATAATATTCTTTAAATAAAAAAGACAGCCCCAACTGAGGCTGTCTCATTTCTTTGCGCTATTCATGTCTTGCTTTTAATATATCTGTAACTTCACTAAAGGAAACTTTCTGCTCCCGAAGTAACACAAACAGATGATACAAGAGATCGGCTGATTCGTTTGTTAGTTCCTCACGATCGCGATTTTTGGCTGCGATGATGACTTCTGACGCTTCCTCGCCAACTTTCTTCAGGATTTTATCTACACCTTTTTCAAAGAGATAGGTTGTGTAAGCTCCTTCTGGCATTTCGGCTTCACGTTCAGCAATAATTCGCTCTAGTTCAGTAAGGATGGCAACAGAGCTTGTTTCATCCGCTTCTACCTTTTGATCTAGTAGAGAGTCGGAGAAGCAGGTGTAGCTTCCTTTATGGCAAGCCGGTCCTTCTGGAACCACTAATACAAGTAAGGCGTCTTGATCACAGTCATAGCGAATATCTTGAATAGACTGCGTATTTCCTGTAGTTTCTCCTTTGTGCCATAGTTCTTGTCTTGAACGACTATAAAACCAGGTTTGTTTCGTTTCAATTGATTTTGTTAGAGATTCTTGGTTCATGTAGGCAAGAGTTAGGACTTCTTTGCTTGCTGCGTCCTGAACGATTGCTGGTACAAGGCCACGATCATCAAATTTCACGGATTCTAGATTCATCGAATAGACAGTCCTTCCCCTTTTAGATAACTCTTAACTTCAGCCACAGATGTTTCTTTATAATGGAAGATAGAGGCTGCAAGTGCGGCGTCCGCTCCAGCTTCGTTAAATGCTTCAAGAAAATGTTCTTGGTTTCCGGCACCACCAGAAGCGATAACAGGAACGGAAACAGCGTCTCCTACTTTTTTAAGGAGTGGTACATCAAAACCTGTTTTTGCGCCATCCTGATCCATACTCGTTAATAGGATTTCTCCTGCTCCTAGCGAGACGGCATGTTTTGCCCAATCCGCCACTTCCCATTCGGTTGCTTTTCTCCCACCATGTGTATAAACACGCCAAGAACCAAGCTCCTCATCGTATTTGGCATCAATGGCAACAACCATACATTGTGCGCCAAAGAAGTCTGCACCTTCCTTTATCAACTCTGGTCGAACCACCGCAGCTGTATTCAGCGATACTTTATCGGCTCCGGCACGCAGAACACGTTTCATGTCTTCAAGTGTACGTATGCCTCCACCAACAGTAAACGGAATCGCCAACTTGCCAGCTACTTCTTCAACCACTTCAATCATCGTCTCATGCCCTTCATGAGACGCAGAGATATCAAGAAACACGAGCTCGTCTGCCCCTTGTCCATCATAAAAAGCAGCTAGTTCAACGGGGTCTCCAGCATCACGCAACCCAACGAATTGAATGCCTTTGACAACACGCCCTTCTTTGACATCTAAACACGGAATGATACGTTTGGTTAGCATCAGCCTACCCCCTTCTCTGCAAGGCTTCTTTAAGAGTGAATTGATTGGTATAAAGGGCTTTACCTACAATCGCTCCAGCAATACCAGAGGATTGTTTAGCAGCTAACTCATCTAAATCATCAAGTGAACTAACTCCACCTGAGGCAATCACCTTGGCACCACTAGCTATGGCAAGTGCTTCAATCGCTTCTGTATTCGGTCCTGATAACATGCCGTCACGAGCAATGTCTGTAAAAATAAAGATCTCGGCTCCAAAACGAACCATTTCACGAGCGAGCTCCTCGGCTTTGACTTCAGACGTTTCAAGCCAGCCTTCTGTCGCAACATACCCGTTACGAGCATCAATACCAATCACAATTCGTGCCCCGCCATATGTAGCAAGCATTTCTTTTGCGAATGCTGGATTTTGAACAGCAACACTTCCAAGGATGACGCGGTCTACGCCATGATCAAGATAATAAGCCACATCTTCGGCTGAACGGATACCTCCACCAATTTGTACTTTGGCTTTTAACTCTTTGGCGACACGGATCACGTGTTCATGATTCACACGTTTTTTTGCTTTTGCACCATCTAAGTCAACCATATGAATCCATTCGGCACCTTCTTCGGCAAAGGTTTTTGCCATATCAAATGGAGAATCTCCATATACCGTCTCTTGATTGTAGTCACCTTGAAGAAGTCGAACACATTTGCCATCTCTCATATCAATAGCTGGATAAATAATTGATTCAGTCATGTAGTTTCACCCCTTTTTCAACCAATTGACCAAAGTTTGTAAGTAGATCCATGCCCACCACACTGCTTTTTTCCGGATGGAATTGTGTGCCTACTACAGATCCTCTGCCAACAATCGCGGGTACATCTTGGTGATAATCAGAAGTAGCTAATAAGATTTGCTTGTCCTCTGTTTGAACGACATAGGAATGCACAAAGTACACATAGCCTTGCTCAACATCGTTTAGGAGTGGGTGTTGTTGATGAAATTGAAGTTGGTTCCAGCCCATATGTGGAACTTTATACGAGCTTCCATCTTCCATTTGACCTTGGAATTTAACCACTTTACCTGGCAGCAGGCTGAGACCTTTTGTTTGGCGGTGCTCTTCGCTTTCTTCAAATAGGAGCTGCATCCCAAGACAAATACCCATAAGTGGTTTGCCGTCTGCTGCCCACTGGCGTAGAAACTCAGCTTTACCAGACTCATTCAAAATGTCCATTGCATCTGGAAACGCGCCAACTCCAGGAAGTAATAAACCATCTGTTGTTTTAAGCACGTCTAGATCATCTGAAATAACATAAGGCAAACCTATGCGCTCCATTGCTTTGCTAACACTGTGCAGATTACCCATGCCATAATCAACAATTCCGATCATCTACAACATTCCTTTCGATGAAGGTACTCCTTTTACACGCGGATCAATGAGTGTCGCTTCATCCAACGCTCGTGCCAACGCTTTGAAAACCGCTTCGATCATGTGGTGTGTGTTGTGTCCGTAATGCACAATCACATGAAGATTCATACGTGCTTCCAACGCAAACTTCCATAGAAATTCGTGGACAAGCTCTGTATCAAATGTACCTACCTTTTCAGACGGAAATTCGGCTCTAAACTCTAGATGTGGTCGGTTGCTTAGATCCACAACAACCTGAGCAAGGGTTTCATCCATTGGAATAAAGGAATTCCCGTATCGCTTGATTCCCTTTTTGGAACCTAGTGCGTCCTTCACTACCTGACCAAGGCAAATGCCGATATCTTCAGTGGTGTGGTGATCATCTACGTCTGTGTCTCCGTTTGCTTGCACAGATAAGTTAAACTGACCATGTTTAGCAAACAGATCAAGCATATGATTCATAAATGGTACACCCGTATCAAGTTCAGTCGTACCTTCTCCATCTATATCAAGCGACAACTTAATTTGCGTCTCACCAGTATTACGTTCAATTTCTGCATAGCGTTTTTCTTCACTCATCTGAATCATCTCCTAAACGTATCTCCACTGCACGGGCATGTGCTTCAAGTCCTTCTAGGCGAGCAAGCGTTGTGATCGCGTCGGCTTGAGCAACAAGCGCTTCTTTTGAATAAGACAAGACACTCGATTTTTTCACAAAATCATCCACACTTAGCGGACTTGAAAAGCGAGCAGTTCCTTCTGTTGGTAACACATGATTGGGTCCTGCAAAATAATCACCAACCGGTTCTGTTGTATAAGGTCCTAAGAAAATGGCTCCAGCATGACGAATTTTGCCTAGCTGTTCCAGCGGATTTTGAACAATGATCTCCAAATGCTCTGGTGCCAGTTGGTTCACTGTACGAATCGATTGTTCTAAACTTTCCGTAAGATAAATGACACCCTGATTTTCAATAGAAACGCGGGCAATCGCTTCTTTAGGCAAGGTTTGAAGCTGAACCTCCACTTGCTCCGACACTGCATCTGCAAGTTTTTCTGAATCAGTCACTAACACAGCTGTTGCTAACTCATCATGTTCAGCCTGAGATAATAGATCGGCCGCGACATGAGAAGGAATCGCTGTGTCATCAGCCAGCACCGTTATATCACTCGGTCCAACGATCATATCAATATCCACAACACCATACACAGCACGCTTAGCTAAGGCTACAAAAATGTTTCCAGGACCCGTAATTTTATCAACGGGTGCAATTGTTTCTGTACCATACGCTAATGCTGCTACTGCTTGAGCACCACCAATTTTATAGATCTCTTTGACACCAAGCTCATGTGCAGTCACAAGCACTCCTGCTGGTAGCTGACCGTTTTTCTGAGCTTGGTGAAACCATCGCAATCTCAGGTACACCTGCCACCTGCGCTGGGACAACGTTCATGATAATACTTGAGGGATAAGCCGCCTTGCCTCCTGGAACATAGACACCTACTCGATCGAGTGGCGTCACTTTTTGTCCCAAGCATCACGCCGTCTGGATTAGTTGTCATCCATGACTGGCTCACCTGTCTTTGGTGAAAATCACGAATACGATTGATCGCTTCTCGGATTGCAGCTAGTACATTTGGCTCTATGTGCTTATAGGCTTCATCTAATTCTGCCTGCTTAACCTTTAACTGAGATAGATCTGCTCCATCAAGCTCACGAGTTAAGCTAAATAATGCGTTGTCACCTTGCTCACGAACTTGTTTGATGATCCCCGCAACGATTTGCTGTTCTTTTTCTTTACCAGCTTCAACTGTTCGTTTGATGGTAAAGGCTTCATCCACTTTTACAATTCGCATGCTTAACCCTCCTCTACCACGTCAAACAATCGTTCAACCATCTTATCTATTCGTTCTGCTTTCATTCGATAGCTAACAGGATTCACAATAAAACGTGATGTAATTGGCTCTATTGTCTCAAGTTCAACGAGACCGTTTTCTTTTAAGGTTTGACCTGAGGAGACGATATCAACAATCCGATCAGCTAAACCAATTAGCGGAGCAAGCTCGATCGACCCATTTAATTTGATAATTTCAACCTGCTCCCCCTGCTTTTTAAAATAATGAGCAGCGAGATTCGGGTATTTAGATGCTACCTTAGGGTTAATGTCTTTTTTCTGATATCCAGGTAAACCTGCAACAGCCATATAACATTCACTAATTTTTAGATCTAATACTTCATACACATCTCGTTCTTCTTCAATCATGACATCCTTACCAGCGACACCAACATCGGCTACACCATGCTCAACATAGGTTGGTACATCCATTGGTTTTGCGAGAATAAACCTGAGCTCTTCCTCTGGCACCTCTATAATCAGTTTTCTCGAATCATCAAATTCATCAGGCAGGTTATATCCAACCCGTCGCAAAAGATTGACGGCTTCTTCAAAAATTCGCCCTTTTGGCATCGCAATCGTTAATTGATTACTCATCTGCCTGACCTCCTTGCTTTGACTTACCTATGACGTAAACAATCTCATCGTATTCTTCGCTCATTTGGTCCACGTTTGTGATACCTGCCAAATCTTGAAGGACGACAATTTCTCCCTCAGTTCTCAGATCGCGGGCCTTTTGAATCGCTTCAGCACGGCGCTCTCGACTGAAAATGACACATGAGCGCCTTTCATGCGGAGCTGATTGACCAATGGCTTCAGCTAAAAGATCCAGTCTAACGCCAAATCCAATGGCTTGAGCCGGACGGTTAAACTGTTGTAATAATTCATCATAACGTCCTCCACTTCCAAGCGGCACACCAAGCTCCTGGCTATATACTTCAAAAACGGTTCCAGTATAATAGCTCATGTGAAGCACTAAGTTGAGGTCGATGGTAATAAATGATGATAGCCCATAATCCTCTAACACAGCCCATAGCTCGCGCAGTTCTGTTAATGCTGCCTTGCCTTGAGCGGATTCAACCAGTTTTTCTGCATCATTAAATAAGTCACTGCCCCCACGAAGCTTAAGCAGACCTTCTAATCTTTTTTTATCAATAGAAGAGAGCTGCAGCCCTTTTACATGAGAACGAAATCCAACATAATTTTTTTCATATAAATAACGGCGAAGCACCTCTGCTCGCTCTTTATTTCCTACAATATCAATCAGCAAGGCATCCACAAAGCCTACATGACCAATCGCCAGTTTAAACTGTTCAAGTCCTGTTCGTTTTAGCGACTCAATCATAAGCGCAATGGTTTCTGCATCCGCACTGACCGTTCCATCTCCAATTAGCTCTGCTCCAACCTGTTCAAACTCTGCCGGACGCCCACCATCATGCTGCTGTGCCCTAAATAAATGAGAGTGGTAACCAAGTCGGATTGGATAAGCTTCATTTTTTAAACTAGAAGAAACAAGACGTGCGATTGGTGCCGTCATATCAGGACGAAGCACCAATGTGTAGCCTTGACTGTCCATTAGCTTAAACAGCTGCTGATCCAAAATGGCTGACGCGGCACCAATCGTATCGTAATATTCAACTGTTGGAGTCTCTACCATTTGGTAGCCCCATTGCTTCATCTCATCTGCCATTTCTGTTCTTAGACGCTTTTTTGTTTCATATAACTCTGGCAATGTATCTCTCATGCCAAGAGGTTTCTCAAACATGAATAGCTTTGACATTATTCTCTGCACCCCAATACACATATGGTCTCAAGTTACGCTCATTATATCATATCGTTTTGCTTTAGTTCGCTAAATCAATAGCGAGGTAAAGGATTCAATATTAGTTTACATGCCCCTTATAGAAGCGTCAACCATTTCTACCTATCATTTTTGTACGAAAAAAAAGAAGGAAAGCGAAGAGTGTTACTCAACGGATTCCTTCTTTCTGTACATATTGAATGGCGAACTCTGCAAGGATTGCCGCACCAATTGCTAAACAGTCTTCATTGATATCAAAATTCGGTGTGTGCAAATCCCGAACAAGCCCATCAGGCAAGGCACAGCCAAGGAAAAACATCGTTCCCGCTGCCTTTTTCGTCATATAAGCAAAGTCTTCTCCACCCATTCCAAATGGAGCGTGATTGATTTTCATCTCAGGATAAAGTGAGTGCACGGTTTGTATTAATCTCTTATTCATATCGGGATCATTATATAAGGCCGGTTCCCCGCGAATCACTCTGCATTCACCTTTTCCACCAAGTTGATCAGCTAGTGTAAAGGCGTCACGAACATGCTTGTGAAGTGTATCTCGCGTTTGTTCCTTATAAGCACGTATCGTTCCTTCGATTGTCACCTTATTGGGGATGATGTTGCTTGCATGTCCAGCTTCTATTTTTCCAACACTGATAACGGCTGGATCAAGCGCTGAAATACGGCGGTTGACGATGCCATACAAGGTGTCCAACACCTTACTCATCATCCAAATCGGGTCAGTTCCAAAATGGGGATAGGCCCCGTGACCACCTGTGCCTTCAATTGTTCCTTTAAAGACATCTACACTCGCCATACTTGGTCCATCATTCACTTGGATCTCACCAACTGGCAGCCATGGACACATATGTAGGGCAAGCACAGCATCGACATTTTCTAATACACCTTCTTCGATCATATACACAGCACCTGATCGCCCGGAATCATCAATTTCTTCTTCTGCCGGCTGAAACATAAACAGGATGGTTCCGCTCCACTCGCCTTTACGCAGCTCATCTGTGATTAAGTGAACCGCACCAAGCAAAATAGCCGTATGTGCATCATGTCCACATGCGTGCATCACTCCGGTGTTGCTGGAGGCATAAGCATGCTCGTTCTCTTCTTGAATGGGGAGAGCATCTATATCCGCACGTAATGCGATAGTAGGACCCTCTCCAGTAGAAAAGCGTCCCACCACACCATGACCTGCAACCTCTGTTTGCACCTCAATTCCAGGGATGTTATTTAAGATAGTGGCGACATACTCCCCTGTCTTTTTTTCTTGGAAACTTAGCTCAGGAAACTGATGAAACTGTCTACGCCACACGCTGATCGAATCGGCAATCGCTTCTGCGTGAGTAACCATTGAGTGCTTCTTCATTAAGCTTTTACAGGTGTTCCAACTGACTCAATGGCTTGTTTAAAATCAGCAAGGATATCCTCAGCATCTTCAATACCGCACGAAACTCGAATCAGCCCTTCTGGAATACCCATCGCAGCTCTCTCCTCAGGTGTACATTCCACATGACTTGTTGTTCTTGCTGGTCCAACCGTTGTTTCAACTGCACCAAGATTAGCCGCACGATTGGCAAATTCAAGCTTAGGTAATAGCTCACGCACCGTATCAACCCCTCCTTTTACAGAAAAGCTCAACATGCCGCCAAAACCTCTCATCTGTTCACGCGCAATCTCGTGGTTTGGATGAGTCGATAAACCTGGATAAAAGACAGATTCAACAAGATCGGATGTTTCAAGAAACTTTGCTAGTTTCATCGCATTTTCAGCCTGGCGTTTTACGCGAAGATCAAGTGTTTTCATTCCTCTCAGCAGGAGATAGGCAGCCCATGGGTCCATCGTTGCCCCATTAATTTCACGATAATGATAGATTGCCTCCACCAAGGACTCATCATTACCAACGACTACACCTCCAAGTGCATCAGCATGCCCACCGAGAAATTTAGTTGCACTATGAATCACAAGATCAGCACCTAGTTCAAGCGGATTTTGATTCACAGGAGTTGCAAATGTATTATCAACAACAACTAGTGCTCCGACCGCTTTTGCAGCTTGTGCCGTTCGTTTAATATCGGTGATTTTAACCGTTGGATTGGTTGGGGTTTCTAAATAAAGAAGCTTACAGCCTTTGGCAACTTCCTGCTCAATCTGAGCGTGATTTCCTGTTTCACAGAAAACAACCTCAATCTGAAGCTTGGGCAAAAATTCGGTGAACAGCTTATTTGTGCCACCATACGTGTCCTTAATCGTCACAACCTTATCTCCAGGAAATAAAAATGTATACAGTGTGTTACTAACCGCAGCCATGCCTGTAGAAAAACTTGTACCAGCTACTGCGTTCTCAAGCACCTTTACCTTATCCTCAAACGCCTGAACGGTAGGATTGGTATTTCGCCCATAGATATGACCCTTTTTCTTGCCAATCGCCACATCGTACCATTCATCCATATCATCATAACCAAACGCAACACTTGGGATGACCGGGACTTGCGTTGCTCCATGAACCAGATACTCTTTTTCTCCTCCCCATACTGCTTTTGTGCCGACTCTAGCTTGATCAAATTTACTCATATAATCTCTCCTCTCTATTAGTAAAGCTCTACATGTAAAGAAGGCCCGATAAGGAGCCTTCTTCGTTATTTCATTAGGATGCTGAGTGAATGTTTGGATGTTTTGTAAAAAGCTCTCGTGGAAAGTTGGCGAACGTTTCACACCCGGTTTTTGTGACACGAATCGATTCACTAAGCTCCACCCCAAAGCTGTCAAACCACATGCCAGGAATCACATGGAAGGTCATATTCTCTTGAATGATGGTTTTGTCTCCTTTTCGAAGGCTTGCCGTATGCTCGCCCCAATCAGGTGGGTAATTTAAGCCCATTGAATAACCAAGTCTTGATTCCTTTTCAAGGCCATGCTTAGCAATGCTCGCTCTCCAGACAGCTTCAACTTCTTCACACGTCACACCAGGTTTGACAAAATGTAGCGTCTCATTTAATCCCTCGATCACAATTTTGGAGAGATCCGCAATTTGTGCAGTTGGTTGCCCCACTACTAACGTTCTTGCTAACGGGCTATGATAACGTTTATAACAGCCCGCTATTTCCAAGATGACCGTTTCACCTTGTTTATACGTACCATCAGTCCACGTCAAATGCGGAGTTGCCGTTTTAATGCCTGAAGGCAACAGCGGAACAATGGTTGGATAGTCACCACCATACGCTTCTGTTCCTGAGATCTGAGCCTGATAGATGGTAGCCGCTACATCACATTCCCGAACTCCAGCCTGTACTGCATCAATCCCTGCTTGCATCGCGTGTTCAACAATAACCGCTGCCCTTCTCATATATTCAATTTCTTGATCGGATTTAATTAAGCGGACATAATTGACTAAATTTGTTGCATCCTTAAACTGCGCATGAGGCAAATGTAGTTTCAAGTGCTCAAAGCATGCGGCAGTGAAATAGTACTGATCCATTTCAACACCAATCACGCGATTCCCCTGACCAATCTCCGTTAAAATTTGTGCCGCAAAATCCATTGGATGTTTTGTCAAAGACTGAACATAATCATCAGGGTACGGAATGATATGATCATGGTGCAGCCATGCCGTTTGTTTTGCCCCATTTGCATCTTGAGAACGCCCAATCCAAAGTGGTTGGTCCTCATCAATAATCACCACAACCATTTGATGCACATAAAAGGACCAAGCCGTCATATCCAGTTAGATAATTCATATTAGCCGGATCACTCAAAAGAAGAACATCAATACCTGATGCCTCCATCCTTTGTTTTGTTTTCTTGATTCTCTCTTGGTATTCTTCCATTGTGAATGAAAGCATCATGATTCCTCCTTTTAATATCCCAAAGCTTTTGAAACGGGTTTTTATTTAATTGTTTGAATATTTAAAGTATATGCAATAGGACAGGCAATGTTCAATGAATAAAGTGTAAGAAAATATCAGCCCAATTGTAGTCAAAATAGCAACAGATTGAGTTTGTAACCGGATCCAGTCGACATTCTGGTGATTATTTGTAGATAATCTAACAACAAAAAAAGAAGTAGACATATATACCTGTCCACTTCAATCTAAACGTATTACCCTTTTTCTACTACCTGCAAATGCCATATCCGTATACTGAGCTCCAGTAAAAAGACATCATCCGGATTAGCCAATGACAACTGCGTTAATGATTCAATTTTTCGTAATCTATACAAGAGTGATTGTCGATGCAGATGGAGCACACGAGCGGTCTGACTCACTTTACTTTGATTTCGATGATACGTTGTAAAGGTGCCAATCAAATCCATATTTCGTTGCTGGTCATACTGGTAAAGCGGCTTGATGATATCCGTTACCACATCTCGCAACTCTGGATATTCTCCCATCGCTTGCAGTACTCGATCCACACGTGTATCGGAATAAAAAACGCGGCGTGAAATATCCTTTCTCCTTTTACCAATATGCAGAGCTTGATTTGCCTGCTCAAAACTTCGACTAAAAGAAAAGGTCGTTTCAGCACCATCACCAACTCCCCAAAACATGTCGACACTCGGCAAAAGAGTGATCAAACGTCGGTTCATTAAATCAAGAAAACTATGAACCGTTTCCCGTCCAGCCTCTTCGGTGATTTCTAAAAAAATGATGATCTGACTAGCTTGAAAGGTCGCCATTGCTTTACGTTTGATTGATTTTGCTACATGAAGAACTTCTTCCTCAATATAATGAGCCATACTCCGCATCCAATCATTTTGTGTAGCTGATGACTCCCCCGATTGAAACATCTGCTTCATATCATTTGGATAACCCACAATTGCAACATAAGGTAGCTCCAGATTGTAACCTAACGTTTGTGCTCGTGTTAGCATCTCTTCATTCGTATGAAAATGATCCTTTGCTAACTCCCAGACAAAGTGATCCTTTACTTTTGCCTCTGCTTCAAGCACCGCATTCTCTCGCAGGAACCAAAATGCAGAGGCCGTCACAACGTGCTCCAATATAATAAACACTGCTGCCGGAACCATAGACTGATCCTTAGCTAGAATACTATAAACATAGCCTTGAATATTGTTACTGGACTGTGCAATAGGAAGACGCAGAAACGAACCTGCCTCACACGTTCCCAACTCAACTTTTGTCAGTAGCGGATGATCTTGCTCTTCAAGTGGTCGAGCCAGTTGATTTGCTTGCTCTTTAAAAAGCGTTGACCATTTCTGCAACTCATTTGCATCTACTTCACTTGAACCTTTTAATCCACCATTTTTATCAGTTAAATAAACAGGAGCTCGAAGCTGTTTTGCTACATGCTCTGCAAGCTGAGAAAGTGTCGCCCCCTCAAGCACCATCGAAAGCAATTCCTGTTGTATACTTTGCAATTCATGAATATAACCCTGCTTTAAATCAGTAATTTTTTGAGTAATGGACTGAGTCACATCCGCAAAGCGAATTTCCCACGGTAGAAAAACGATTGGAAAATCGTGCTCCTCTGCCATATCCACACAACGATCACACAGCTCAACAATATATTTTCCGGTAGCTACCCCTAAACCAGAAGCCCCCGATTGAATAACATCTTGAACAAACTCATAAAAATCCTGAGGAGCCTGCGCATAGCCAATGCCCGTCGTCAGCACCATCTCATTCTTCCGCACAAAATTCTCAACGGGCGCTTCTGTAATCGACACCCACTCCACAACTCGTTCATCTAAACTAGACGATGCCGTTTGAACAACAGACGGTTCCATAATCTCAAGATCTACCACATCCCGCATGGTCAGCACCAATGTCCCCTCCCCCTAAAGCACAACTCTCTTACTCAGTAGTTCTTTATTAATAGACTAATACCCTTTTTTGCTGACGGATAGTCTTGAGTAAGTGGGTGGGAGAGTGGATGGGGGGAGGTGGACAGGGGGAGTTTTTGAGCGCCGGAGCTTGATTTTTGCGCGTTGGATTGGATTTTCGCGCATTTTTCGGATTTTCGCGCACCGACCTCCCTTTTCCGCGCACTTTCCAAGTTTTCGCACATTTTCAAGTTTTCCGCGCACTCGCTCTCCTTTCCCGCGCATTTTCAAGTTTTCCGCGCACTCGCTCTCCTTTCCCGCGCATTTTCAAGTTTTCCGCGCACCGACTTCGCTTTCCCGCGCACCCCACACTCCACCCCAAAACAAAAAAGCACAGCAGCTATCTGCTATGCTTCTTGTTCTGGTTCTGGCAACTGCTTGATCACCTGCATTGGGTTTCCACCTACAAAGGTATACGGTTCGACATCTCGATGAACTAAGGTGCACGCTGATACCACTGCTCCATTGCCAATGGTTACGCCTGGTAGGATGGTGGTATTAGCTCCAATCATCACTTCGTCACCGATGATTATGTCACCTAAACGATATTCTTTAATCAAATATTCGTGAGCTAATAATGTGGTGTTGTAGCCAATGACCGAGTTACGACCAATTGTGATTCTCTCTGGAAACATTATGTCCATCATAACCATTAAGGCAACGGCTGTTTCTTCGCCAACTTTCATTCCTAGCCCCCGGCGATAAAGCCAGTTTTTCACTTTTAGCCAAGGTGTATAGCGTGCCATTTGAATGACGATAAAATTCCGCATGACCTTCCAAAAAGGAACAGTTTTATAAATATGCCATAAGGAGTTGGCCGACGGAACCGGATAGCGTTCCGTATTCCGACTCACGACTGTGTCACTCCAACGATTTCAAGTAAATCATCCATCGTATTCAATACATAATCTGGGTTAAATGAACGCAGGTATTCTTCACCCTTAATGGCCCATCCAACAGCAGCCGTAGTAACACCTGCATTGTGCCCGGCTAAGATATCATGTGAGTTATCGCCGACCATAATGGCTTCTTCTGCTGTGGAACCTAAAGCGTCTAGCGCTTTTTGGATCGGTTCTGGATCGGGTTTTGCATTAGAGACATCATCTAAGCCAATCACAACGTCAAAAAATTGATCCAGTCCTTTGAGCTTCAAGCCCATTTGAGCCGTTTGATTTTTTTTCGTAGTCACAATCGCTAGCTTATAGCCTAACTCATGCAGCTTTTTAATTCCTTCATAGACTCCTGGGTAGTCTTCCACAAGCTCATCATGATGCTTGTGATTGTGCTCGCGGTACACTTCGATCATCTCTTCCCAACGCTCCGGATCAATGGAACGGAATGTATCTTGAAGTGTGGGACCTATAAAAGGCAAGATCATCTCACGCGTATACTCATTTGGACGAAATTGATCCAATGTATGAGTAAAAGAAGCGATAATGAGTTCATTTGTATTGATAAGTGTGCCATCTAAGTCAAATAGCAGAGTTGTTTTTGTCATCGAACCGTCCTCTCTACTTCTTTTTTTTCGTCGTTCCATCCTGATCAAGGTAGCCAGGAGGATTCACTTTTACACGTCGGTAAAGGATTAAGGCAATGGCTCCAGCTACTAAGATAGCGGAAAGTAATTGAGCCACTCTAAGTACATCTCCAATTAGCAGGTAATCTAGTCGTATACCTTCGATAAAGAATCGAGCAATGGAATACCAGATAACATAGCCAAGGAAAAGTTCACCTTCACGTAAATTGACACGACGTAACCATAATAAAAGGGCTACACCGATAAAACTTAAAATCGATTCGTATAAGAAAGTTGGATGATAATAGGTTCCATTAATGTACATCTGATCAATAATAAAGGTTGGCAGATGAAGTCCTTCAAGAAAACCTCTTGTCACTTCTCCTCCATAAACCTCTTGGTTCATAAAATTACCCAACGTCCGATTGCTTGCCCAAGTAAAATACTAGGCGCAGCCACATCAGCCAGCTTCCAGAATGAAATTCCTCGTTTACGAGCAAAAATGACTGCCGTAATAACCGATCCAATTAATGCGCCATGAATGGCGATGCCGCCTTCCCATATGTAAAACACTCGAATCGGATCATCAGCAAACTGATCCCATCTAAAAATAACATAGTAGATACGCGCGGAAATAATCGCAATAGGCAGAGCAAACAATAGAAGATCTGCAAAGATATCCTTTGGTAACCCTCTTTTTATACTTTCTCTTGAGGCTAGCAAATACCCTAACAACACACCTAAGCCAATAATGACCCCGTACCAATAAATAGTGAATGGTCCTATTTCAAAAAACACTCGATCTAATGCTTGTACATTTTCATTCATTTGAACACCTCATTTTTTTGACAACATTATCAGTTAATATTCGTCACGGTCGCCATCTTGAATAACTTCTGTTAGGCGTTCGGAAAACTCTTGTGCTGCATTAAAACCTAAACGCTTTAATCGGAAGTTCATTGCCGCAACTTCGATAATAACAGCTAGGTTTCGTCCTGGTCGAACAGGAACCGTTAATTTTGGTATCTCCGCATCAAAGATTTTAAGTGTTTCTTCATCTAAACCTAGGCGGTCATAAGCCTTACCTTGATCCCAGTTTTCTAAATTAATACACAAACTAATTCGTTTAAATGGTCGAACCGCCCCCGCACCAAAAAGCGTCATTACATTAATAATACCCAGTCCACGTATTTCAAGCAAATGACGGATTAGTTCAGGTGGATGTCCAACTAAGGTATCTTCATTTTGCTGCCTAATTTCAACTGAATCATCGGCAACTAAACGGTGGCCCCTTCTCACTAAATCAAGGGCTGTTTCACTTTTACCCACTCCACTACTACCGGTAATCAATACACCAATTCCATAAATATCAACAAGTACACCATGCATTGCTGTCAGCGGAGCAAGACGCCCTTCAAGGAAATTAGTTAATCGACTACTTAGTTGTGTCGTTGTATGTGTAGATCTTAATACTGGTACACCGATTTCTTCAGCTGCTTCCACCAACTCTTTAGGTGCTTCCAGTCCCCTAGATAAAATAACACCGGGTGTATCATATGTACATAATTTCAGCATTCTCTCTTTTTTCTCTTGGTCACTTAACTGTTTAAAAAAAGATAACTCCGTACGTCCAATTAATTGCAGTCTTCGAGCTGGGTAATACGTAAAAAAACAAGCCATTTCAATGCCTGGACGCGAGATATCACTTGTTGTGATCGGACGGTATATGCCTTCCTCACCGGCTACTAATTCAAATTGAAACTTCTCTAACAGATCATTCGCTGTTACTTTTGCCATTCTGTCCAACCCCTTCAGCAAGCTTCATTCATTTCACCATCTACTCACCCATTTTAGCACGTTTTAGGTCGAAACATTCAAGCTTCCTATTTTTTTAGTTTCAAAAGGAAAAGGATACATCATATAAGCTGATGTATCCTTTTATATAGCTCTTATGAGTTGGCTGATTTGATTGGGTTAATAAGCAATGTTTGAAAAATCGTTAAAATGATTGAAGCAAGCAATGCTAAGCCAAAACTACTGATTGTAAACGAATCACCCATAAACCATGATGCCAAATATAATGTGATACCGTTAATGACAAGTAGGAACAAACCTAACGTCAGAATAGTTGCTGGTAAGGTAAGAACAATCAAGATTGGTCGAATGGTCACATTTAATATCGCTAGTATAAAGCTAGCGATAAAAGCAGCACCATACCCAGAGATATTCACACCGTCAAACAAATACGCAATCAATAATAACACAAATGCATTTAAGACAAGACTTACAATAAATTTAATCATTCACTTACATCCTCTTCATTTGGCACGATGAGTGCCATCACAATATAAACAATCACAGCACCACCTGAGGTGAAAATAGCTGCCAAAGCCCAAATGATACGTAAAATAGAGACATCAAAGTTATACTGCTCAGCCAAACCTCCACAAACGCCAGCTACTTTCCGGTCATTCTGAGATCGATACAATTTTTTCATCTTGAGACCCTCTTTCTATCTAAAGCAATCCGCCAGTCCGTAAACTGGCAGATCTTTTTTACTTTCTTATACTAAATCTTTTGCCTTGATCGAGCCAGTATTAGAAACTGCACTTACTTTTACCCTTGGAGTGGAGCTAGAATTCCCAACAAAATGAAGCAATCGATTTGCAAAATCCTTTTTCTCCTCAAGCACTTCATAATCAGCCATGTCATTTGAGAAACTTCCAACATTTGTCTTGAACTTTCCTTCAAGACGAATGCTTGGAGCTACTTTCACATGAATCGTTCCAGTTGTTGTTTTTAATTCTGCAAAACCGGCTTCATCCAAAGAGTTTAGCTCATAGGTAAGGGTTCCGTTGATTGCTTCAATGTCAGCATCCTGCACTTTTCCGCTCACATAGACGGCACCATTTAACGTTTTTGCATCAACAAGATGAATGTTTGATTCCTTTAGATGAATGCTTCCATTCACCGTTTCAACATTCGCCTTCTTGGCTTGAACACCTTCAAATGATAATGCGCCATTTAATGTGTTCACTTCAAGTGTATCTACTTTAAGATCAGCTGCCGATATTTCACCGTTAAAGCTATACAGCTTCACGCGATCGTAATCTGCTTTAGGCACATAGATGGTTGTTTTAATCTTAAGTGACTTAATTTTTGAACGGAACTGTAATTTACTATCTTCAAAAGAGAATGCTGTTTCTTGAAGAAAAATACGTCTCGCCTCTTCAGAATCCTTCACACGATACACATGAGCCTGACACTCAACACGGATATCGGACTCTTCCCATGGAACCAATGTAATAGATCCATTTTCTAATGAAACGTCAATGACACTTGGCGTTTCATTTCGATGGTGAAACGTGTGATCGACTACAACGTGTGAACCAAAATTAAAATCGAAATCAGCGTCCTTGATTTTCTTAAAAGCAGTTTCAACAAAGTCCGTAAATTTAGTTGCATACGTCCCAGCATCTGATTTGGCTTTTTGATCTCTAGACTCGTTTCCTTTTTCCCAATTCACTTCAGTTGAGAGCTGTGTGGAACTTGATGTTGATTCATCCTTTTCAATAGCTTGAAGCAGCTTAATTCCCTCTTCAGCCGTCACTTTTCCATCTTCAATCATCTTTAGGATCATCTTTTTCTCTTCCATACTTTCACTCCTCAATGTACGTTTAGTAGTAACCTTATGATTCTTACTAGTTTATACGTGCAACTGGGTTTAATGTTTCAAGGAATTACGATTGTTGCTGTAATTCTTTTTGTTCAAGTCTCAAACGCATCCGTTCCTTATCTCTTTTTAGGATAGGAGCCAGATACTGTCCTGTATAGGATCCTTTTACCTTCGCTACTTCTTCCGGGGTGCCTTCTGCTACAATCTGACCACCTTTATCCCCACCTTCAGGACCAAGGTCGATAATATGATCCACTGTTTTGATCACATCTAGATTGTGTTCAATGACAAGCACCGAATCTCCATTTTCAACTAATCGTTGCAATACATGTAACAAGTGACCAATGTCTTCTGTATGAAGCCCTGTTGTTGGTTCATCCAGAATATAAAGGGTTCGACCGGTTGCTCGTTTATGAAGCTGAGACGCAAGCTTCACTCGTTGAGCCTCTCCACCTGAGATTGTTGTCGTTGGCTGACCTAAACGAATATAACCAAGCCCAACATCAACTAAAGTTTGAATTTTTCGTTTGATTTTAGGAATATTTGTGAAGAATTCAAGTCCCTCTTCCACAGTCATTTCCAACACATCAGAAATCGTTTTTCCTTTATACGTAATCTCTAACGTTTCACGATTATAACGCTTTCCATCACAAACTTCACACGGCACATAAACATCCGGGAGAAAATGCATCTCGATACGAATAATGCCATCTCCACGACAAGCTTCACAACGTCCACCTTTAACGTTAAAGCTAAAACGGCCTTTCTTGTAACCGCGAATTTTTGCTTCGTTTGTCATTGCAAACACATCACGGATATCATCAAAAACTCCAGTATACGTCGCCGGATTAGAGCGAGGTGTTCTTCCGATAGCCGATTGGTCAATATCAATGACCTTATCAATCTCATCAATACCTACAATCTCTTTATGCGCACCAGGCTTATCCTTAGCACGGTGAATTGAATGAGCGAGTGACTTATGAACAATCTCGTTCACTAGTGTACTTTTTCCCGATCCAGAAACACCTGTAACTGCCGTAAAAACGCCTAACGGAAAACTAACACTGACATTCTTCAAATTATTCTCTGTTGCCTTTTTCACTGTAAAAGATCGACCCGTTAACTCTCTTCGTTTCTCTGGAACAGGAATAAATTTCTCCCCTGACAGATACTTTCCTGTTAGTGAGTTTGTATCCTGCATAACTTCTTTTGGTGTTCCAACCGATGTAATTGTTCCACCGTGGACGCCAGCCCCTGGTCCCACATCAATAATATAATCTGCTGCAATCATTGTGTCTTCATCATGCTCCACAACAATTAATGTATTTCCTAGATCACGCATATGTTCAAGTGCTCGAATGAGACGGTCATTATCTCGTTGATGGAGTCCAATAGACGGTTCATCAAGAATATATAGCACACCCATTAATGAGGATCCAATTTGTGTAGCTAACCTAATTCGTTGGGCTTCACCACCTGAAAGAGTACCTGCCGCTCTTGAAAACGTTAGGTAATCTAATCCTACATTGATTAGAAACTCGGCACGGTCGTGAATTTCTTTTAAGATCGATGTTCCAATTGATCGTTCCTTAGAAGTCAGATCAAGATTCATGATATGATTCTGCGCGTCCTTTATGGACATAGACGTCACTTCACCAATGTGTTTTTCGTTTATTTTAACGGCCAGCGCTTCTTTTTTTAATCGATATCCTTTGCAGGTTGGGCAAGGTTTTTGGCGCATATAGCCTTCCATTTGTTCGCGAATATAATCCGAGCTTGTCTCATGATAACGGCGAGAGATATTTTTTAAAACACCTTCAAACTCAACAGTGCCCTCTCTTACACGACCAAATTCATTTTCATAATGGAAAAAGATCTTTTCTTTGCCGCTTCCTTTAAGAATCTTATCAAGCTGCGCATCTGGAAGTTTTTCCACAGGCGTGTCCATATCAATACTAAAATGCTCACACACAGCCTCAAGTAGCTGAGGATAGTATTGTGAACTAACAGGTTCCCATGGAGCAATTGCGTGTTCTCGTAAGGTTTTTGATTTATCTGGAATGACTAGATCTAAATCAACCTCAAGTTTGGTTCCTAAACCATCACAACCTCCACACGCACCATAAGGACTGTTAAATGAAAACAGACGTGGCTCTAACTCCGGAATAGAGAAGCCACAAATTGGGCAGGCATAATGCTGACTAAAGAGAATTTCATCTCCATCAATCACATCAACTAGCACTCGTCCATCTGCTAGCTGCAGGGCCGTTTCTAAGGAATCAGCCAGTCGACTATTAATTGCTTCCTTAATAACTACACGGTCAATAACAACTTCAATTGTGTGTTTTTTGTTCTTTTCAAGTTCAATCTCTTCCGCTACTTCATGCATCTCCCCATCAATTCTGGCACGCACATAGCCCTGTTTCTTCAGATCATCAAGAACTTTAACATGTGTCCCTTTTCTTCCTGAAACAAGCGGGGCTAGAATTTGCATCTTCGTCCGTTCAGGATATGCTAACAAACGATCCACCATTTCTTGAATCGTTTGTGAGGATATTTCAGTGCCGTGCTCCGGACAATATGGTCGTCCTATTCTTGCATAGAGTAAGCGTAGATAATCATAAATTTCTGTAACCGTACCAACCGTTGATCTTGGATTACGACTAGTCGTTTTCTGATCAATCGATATCGCTGGAGATAACCCATCAATGGAATCCACATCTGGTTTATCCATTTGACCTAAAAATTGACGAGCATATGCAGAAAGAGACTCGACATACCGTCTCTGTCCCTCTGCATAAATGGTATCAAAAGCCAGTGAAGACTTTCCCGATCCTGAAAGACCGGTCAATACAACAAGCTTATCTCGTGGAATAGTGACGTCAATATTTTGTAAGTTGTTAGAACGAGCTCCTTTTACAACAATGTTTTCCTGTGCCATGTGCTCACCCTTCCGCTTTCATTTGAATAACAATATCTCGTAGTTCTGCTGCGCGCTCAAAGTTCAGATCTTTGGCAGCTTGTTTCATCTCAGCTTCAAGACGTTCAGCATGGCTGCCTTATCTTTTTTACTGAGTTTAGCTTTTGGAGCAGCTGAGGCCGTATATTCTTCTTCCTCTTCAGCTGCATACGTAGCTTGGATAAGCTGAGGCACTTTCTTCTTGATGGTTTGTGGTGTAATACCATGCTCATCATTATAGGCCTTCTGAATGTTACGTCTACGAGTTGTTTCTTCAATCGCAACATTCATTGAATTAGTCATCTTGTCTGCATACATAATGACATGTCCATTTGCATTACGTGCTGCACGCCCCATTGTCTGGATCAGAGACCTTTCTGCTCGTAAAAAGCCTTCTTTGTCCGCATCTAAAATAGTAACTAGAGACACTTCAGGAATATCCAATCCTTCACGTAATAGGTTGATTCCCACTAAAACATCAAATGTACCTAAACGTAGTTGCCTTAAGATCTCTATCCGTTCAAGCGTTTTGATTTCTGAATGAAGATATCTTACTTTAATGCCTAGCTCTTTTAGATAGTCAGTTAAGTCCTCAGACATTTTTTTCGTTAAAGTTGTCACTAAAACGCGCTCATTACGAGCCGCACGATCGTGAATTTCTCCAACTAAATCATCAATTTGACCTTCAATTGGACGAATATCAATTGTTGGATCAAGCAGCCCCGTTGGACGAATGATTTGCTGAACCATTTCAGGCGTTTTTTCAGCTCATATGGACCAGGTGTTGCTGATACATAGACCACCTGATTAACTTTTTCTTCAAATTCTTCAAAGCGAAGAGGTCTGTTGTCTAGAGCAGAAGGCAATCTAAATCCGTGATTAACTAAAATTTCTTTTCTAGCTTTATCACCATTAAACATTCCGCGTACTTGAGGCAACGTCACATGCGACTCATCCATAATCAATAAATAATCATCAGGTAGGAAATCCATTAATGTATAGGGGACAGCTCCAGCTTCACGCAATGTTAAGTGGCGCGAATAGTTCTCAATTCCTGAACAGAAACCCATTTCCCCCATCATCTCAAGATCATAACGAGTTCGTTGCTCTAAACGCTGTGCTTCAAGCAATTTACCCTCCTCATGCATCTTCTCAAGCTGTACTTCCAATTCTGCTTCAATATTTTTCATCGCACGTTTTAATTTTTCTTCACGTGTCACAAAGTGAGAGGCTTGGAAAAATCGCCACATGTTTGCGTTCACCTCTTACCTCACCAGTTAGAGAATCCACCTCAGTGATCCGTTCAATCTCATCACCAAACAGTTCTACGCGAATACACTGTTCATCACGGGAAGCAGGGAAAATTTCCACTACATCTCCTCGTACTCGAAATGTTCCGCGAGTAAAATTAATATCATTACGATCATATTGAATATCTACCAGTTTTCGCAGGAGCTCATTGCGATCAAGCTCCATTCCAACTCGTAAAGATAGAACAAGATCCCGATACTCTGTTGGAGAACCTAAACCATATATACACGAAACACTCGCCACAATAATGACATCATTACGTTCAAATAACGAACTTGTTGCCGAGTGTCTTAATTTATCAATTTCATCATTAATACTGGCATCTTTCTCTATAAACGTATCAGAGCTCGGAACATATGCTTCCGGCTGATAATAATCGTAGTAACTAACAAAATATTCAACCGCATTATTCGGAAAATATTCCTTAAACTCACTATATAACTGTCCAGCGAGTGTTTTATTATGAGCCATAATTAATGTAGGTTTATTGACCTGCTTGATGACATTAGACATTGTAAACGTCTTACCTGTACCTGTTGCACCAAGTAGTGTTTGAAATTTTTCACCTTTATTTAGCTCTTCAACAATCTTGCGTATGGCCTCGGGCTGATCACCCTGAGGTTCATAATCAGAAACAAGTTCAAATTCTCTCTGCTCCACAAGTCAACCTCCTAATCGAACGTATGATCACATAAAATAAGTATATCATAATTATATAGAATAAACACAGAAAACACGAACGTTCGTACCCCATTATTGTAGCCAATGTTATCCACCCACATACACTTATTAATCCTCTATACCCATTTCAACGAATGATAAAAATGGGAAAACTTTTTACTGGACGAATTCTGATTAAAGAGCTATGATATGTGATATTAGAAATTCAAAAAAGAATATGGATCTTCGGGGCAGGTGTAATTCCTGACCGGCGGTAAAGTTTTTTTATGAAAACAAAGCCCGCGACTCCAAGCTGCTTGCAGTTTGGACTGATCTGGTGTAACTCCAGAGCCGACGGTTAAAGTCCGGATGGGAGAAGATATAAAGAGATAGTTTGCCTTTATTTAGGTGAATCTATTTTAAGGATGCATGTTTGTGTATGCTTTTTCTGACCTCAAATTCCGATTGTCGAGTACATCTATCGGGTTAATCAGAACAAGCGAACTCCATGTGTCTTTTTTATTTCTTACGAACGATGCCGTATTCAAACTAAAAGGGGTTTGAATAATGGAACAAACAGGTCTTAAATCAAAAAATACATTTTGGCTGATTGTAATAGGTGCAGCGTTTTGGGGTGTGAATCCTCTATTTCGTGTCATGTTACTCGATACGTTAACGTCCGCTCAAATTGTTTTCATTGAGCATGTACTCTTAGCGTTCATTACGATTCCTATACTATGGATAAATCGCCATGAACTAAAAGGCTTAAAAAAGAGTCATATTGGAGCCTTACTATTTATCTCGTGGGGTGGTTCCGCACTTGCCACATTACTTTTTACAGCTGGATTAACATATGGAAATATTAATGCCGTACTTTTACTTCAAAAAATGCAGCCACTATTTGCGATTATTTTAGCTCGCATTTTATTGAAAGAAATGTTCCCAAGACATTTTTCGATTCTTGTTGTTGTTGCATTAATTGGAACCTATTTCTTAACATTTGGTTTCTCTTTACCAATTGGACATCTTGATGAAGTCATTCAAATGGGAAGTATCCTCTCACTTGCCGCAGCTGCACTTTGGGGTGGATCAACAGTGATGGGTCGATTGCTATTAAAACAAATGAAATTTGAAACCGTCACTTCACTTCGGTTTGTATTAGCCATTCCATTTATCACACTCATTATGCTTGTTCAAAATGCAGCGTGGACACTGCCAAACGATTCAACGGCCATGACTTTAATTGGTGTGAACCTTTTATTATCAGCACTACTACCAGGATTATTCAGCATGCTTCTATATTACAAAGGCTTAACCAATACAAAAGCTTCAGTTGCAACACTTGCCGAATTAAGTTTTCCAATGACCGGTATGCTCGTTAACTGGCTTGTCTTTCAAGAAAGCGTGACAACTGCTCAATTTACAGGATTTGTTCTAATTTGGGTTGTGTTGTTTACCATTTCAAAGCAAAGAGAGATTATTGCACCCATTTCAAAGGAACAAGCTCCCATATTGTCTAAGACGTCTTAATGTAATGTTAAGAATTAGGATTTACTAAGAGGAATTTGTAAGGCAGCAAGATGAGGAAGGCGGCATCAAGAGGATTGCCTTCCTAGGCAAGAGGATCAAATACTTTGGCAAGTGACTCGGGCTCATAGCAAGAGAAACTAATACCTAAGTAAGTAAGGTCCTCTCATAGCAAGAACATCGCTCACTTTGGCAAGAACCTCACACTTATAACAAGAACTTCAGTCTTGATCCGAAGCTCATTCTTCTTGTAAATCTCCACTTTTTTTTGCTCCTCCAGCTTTCTTCTTGAATAAAACCCCAATGATTTAATCTGATATAAAAATGTTCATTTTTATTCCTTATTTCTTTAAAAGCAGTTCCGGGGGCTTGATACCCACATCAAAAAGACGAAAGGCCACTACTATCTAGTGTGTCTTTCGTCTTTTTTTGATCCTATGAAACTAGTCTTTATAATAGGTAATTGCCGCTTCTAGTGCTTTTCCTTTATGAATTGGGGCGCCGTGAAAAAGAAGAACGGCTTCAAGTGCACCGAGTACGGCTAAAATATTTTCTCTTCGGCAACTGTAACCCATTGTGCCAATTCGCCAGATCTTTCCGTGAAGTGGTCCAAATGAGCTTGCGATTTCAATACCAAATAGATCTAGGAGCATAGATCTTACAGCATCTGCATCTAGTCCATCTGGGACACGAATACACGTTACTGTTGGCAGCTTAACGGAAGCATCTCCAAATAGTTCTAAACCCATTGCTTCCAGTCCTAATATGAGTGCTTTTTCATGATATTGATGTCGACTAAATCGTTCTTCAAGTCCTTCAGCTAAAACGAGTCGTAATCCTTCTCGTAACGCATACAGCATGGAGGTAGCCTCTGTATGGTGATTCAATCGGCGAGGTCCCCAGTAATCCTGTAGCATGGAGAGATCAAAGTAGTTGCTGCGGATAAATTGGTCATTGGATTGCTTTAATTCTTCCTCTGTTGCAATTCCGCGCTCTACTCTTTTTCGTTCCGTAATTCGTTTTTCAATACGTTCGTTATAGGTTAGCGGCGCCATGCCTGAGGGTACTGATAGGCATTTTTGCGTGCCTGCGATTAATCCATCAATACACCATTCATCCACACGAACATCTACACCTCCAATAGAAGCGACGGCATCCACGATAAATAAGATGTCGTTCTCACGGCAAGCAAGCCCAACCTCTTTAAGTGGTTGCATACGTCCTGTTGAGGTTTCAGCATGAACAAGCGCAACGATATCCGGCTTCACTTGATCTATAGCTTCGATGATCTCTTTTGGGTCAAAAACCTTGCCCCATTCCTGTTCGATTACCTCTACAGTTGCTCCGTATCTTTCACAGATTTCAATAAGCAGATTACCAAAGCGGCCATACACTGGGACAAGTACAACATCTCCCGGTTTTATGACACTGCATAACATCGCTTCAATACCGGAACGTGAGGTTCCATCAACCGGAAATGCCCAGCGATTTTTAGTTTTAAATAAAGCACGTAACATTTCCATTACTTCATTCATGATTCCGGTAAAAGCGGGATCAAATTGACCGACAATTGGAGTGGACATCACTCGTAATACTCTTGGATCAACTTCCACTGGGCCAGGTGTTAAAATCGTTCGCATAGGTGTAGATAAATCTTGATAGGTCACTGCTTCTCCTCCTCACTCATAAGCTAGCGCATATAGTTGACTCTTTAAAAGCTCTACGCCTTTCTCTAATGCAGCTGTGTCCGTCCATTCTTCTGGAGAATGACTAATTCCATTTTTGCTTGGTACAAACAATAATGTTGTTGGACAGGTTGCACCAAAAACTTGTGCGTCATGTCCCGCTCCACTAACCATTTTTTCATAAGACAGACCAAGTGCTTCGGCTTGCTTATAGGCAATCTCCACATGCCTATCACTTAAATGTACTGGTTCAATTTTTAGCCAGCAATCTAGTTGCATCTCCATCTTTTTTTGTTTGGCTGTTTGCATAAATTGATCGACAATGTCTTCAAATTGATCCAAAAGTTCAGAATCAGCGTGACGAACATCTAAGCTACACTCGACCCCACCTGCAATAACGTTTGGCATATTTGGAGAGACAGAGAGTCGGCCAATTGTAGCAACTAGTGATGGATCTAGTTGTTCGGATTGATCCGTTATATAAGTGATAAACTCCGCTGCTAATCGTAATGCATCTTTTCTCATTGACATCGGGGTCGTTCCGGCATGATTACTTTCACCAGTGAACTGAACGGTGTAGCGTCGTTGTCCAACAATATCGCTAACAATGCCTACATCTTTTTGCTTCTTTTCTAAAAGAATACCTTGCTCAATATGAAGTTCAATAAAAGCGTCAATTGATTCCTTTACTTCAGCTTGAGGTATAGGCTCACCAAATCCTGCATCAACCATGGCTTGCTGAAGAGAAATACCATCAGAATCTACTAATTCACGAGCCTCTGCTAAAGTACTTTGTCCCGTTATCCATTTTGATCCCCAGAAGGTAAATGGAAAACGACTGCCTTCCTCTTCAGCCAATGAAACAACCTCAATCGTTTTTTTAGGTGGTCCATGCTGAACGTAGAGTTGATGCGCTGCAATTAGGCTAGCTAAGACTCCATACGCACCATCAAACTTCCCGCCATTTTGTACCGTATCTATATGTGATCCTGTCAGGATAATAGAACCTGGCTCGGCAGTTCCAGCATACCGTGCAAACAGATTTCCCACCTCGTCAAAGCGAACGGCAAAGCCATTTTGAATCATGACTTGTTGTAAGGATAATTGTGCTTGTTTCCAGGACTCTGAATACAGTAACCTTGTCACTCCACCATCTTCTGTTTTTCCATAATCAGCTAACCAATTAATCCATTCTCCAATTGATTGCTTATGATCTATTGAATGCTGTTGTGCGATCGTCATCTTCCTCCTTCGCCCCACTGTAATTCCTAGTTTATCTAGTTTTCACGTTAGATACATTGGTGAATCTACTAAATATAGTGTGTTTTTTTAGCTGTTTTAACTAAATATCTGTGTAAAAAAAGGACCTTCATTTGCTGATGAAAGGCCCATTTATGTTAATCGCTATTTTACTTTGAGAGAAATTTGGTTGTGAAAATATAATCCACATCAAAGTCCTCATCTAATAAGTCAATATCAAGTAGTTGATTCTTCAGCTCTTCCCACTTTTCTGCTGACATGTATCCTGTTCCATGTTCGGCAGCGTCAAAGCCGTACACATAATCATATTGAGTATCTGCCTCATAATTCAGTTCTTCAAGAGCGATGTTTGGATTTACATCTGTGATCTTTTCATTAATGGCTTCATAGTTCTCTTCATAAAGATCCAAGCCTTCAAGGTAGGTATCCACAAACCGTTGCACTAGCTCTTCATTCTCTTCAAGATAGTCCTTTGTTACAAAAAGCACGACATTATAAGGGTCATAGCCAGATTCAGAGACTAAAAGAGTATTTGTTTTGACCCCTTCACGTTCAAGAAAAAATGGTTCTGATGTTAAAAAGGCTTGAGTCACTGATTCTTTGTTTTCTATAAATGTGACGTTTTGACCGTTATACGCCAGTTCTTGTACATTAGATAAATTGTATTCGCTTTTTAAAAAATCCCAATATGTAATACCTGGTTGAACAAAAACCTCTCGTCCATTTAGATCCTCAAAATCTTGAATATCTACACCGTCATGAAACATAAACGCCTGCGGACTGCCTTGCATTGTTGCTGCAATAGCAACGAGATCGATTCCTTGATTCTTGGCTATAACAAGCTGATCGGCATGTGCCAGTCCAAACTCAGCGTCACCAGCCGCAACAATTTGGATAGGAGACACCTGCGGACCACCTGGCTCTACAGAGAGATCGATTTGATTCTCTTCAAAGAGGTCCTCTTCAAGTGAAGCATACACTCCCCCGTGCTGCGCCTTCGGAAACCAATTTAATACGAGCTTTAACTCATCAATCTCCCCGTCCCCACTGGAACTACAGCTTCTCCACAACCCGCCAAAAGCACTCCAAGCTGTCACAATAAGGCCTGCACTTATCCGTTTAGAATGTCTCATTAGTAGCAACCTCCATCTCTTATTTTTCTACCTTCATGGCTGATTCATGCCAGCTTCCAAGCATCCATCTTGCACACAAGCTCACCAACAGATAAAAGCTAATTCCAAGAACTGCGGCTGCAATTCCACAAGCAAATAAAAATGGCGTTTTCACCTGAATCGCAGCGACGGTTATCGCATAGCCTAAGCCGCCATTTCCTCCACCGATGCCAGCCACATACTCACCAACAATTGCACCAACGATCGATAACGTACAAGATACTTTTAAGCCGGCCATCATATAGGGCATAGCAGCCGGAATACGTAAGCGCAACATTCTTTGCCACCTTGACGCGCGATACAACGTAAACAGCTCATCCATTTGTTTATCAACCGATTGAAGTCCCATTAACGTATTAGAGACCACAGGGAAAAATCCGATTAAAAAGGAAATCACAACAATTGAATTAAAACCAGCTCCAAACCAAATGACAACAATCGGCGCAACCGCTACAACCGGAATACTTTGCAAAACAATGGCGTATGGATACAGACTGCGTTCAATAATCTTTGAGCTTGCCAATAAGACTGAAGAAGAGATTCCAATGATTGCACTAAGTAAAAAACCAATTAGTGATTCTAAAACCGTCACCTGGATTGCCGCTTGTAGAATCGACCAATCGCTAACTGCCGCCTGAAACACATCTGTTGGTTTTGGCAGGATAAAATGAGGAATAGAAGCCAAAATCGGAATCACCTGCCAGAGAGTCAAAAACAAGATAAAGGCGATGATCGGTCCCGCATAATAGTCCTTAAATGTGGTCCACCCACTTATAGACTTTGACTTTGTGCTTCTAACCGGGTTAACTGCTTCTACTTCTGTTAAAGGCATTAGCCAGTCTCCTTTCTGCTCGTATCCTGTTCTAACGTTAGTGAAGCTTGTTCAACATAACTGACAAATGCCGGATTGGTTCGAATCTCCTCATTCCGAGGATAAGGCAAATCAATGTCTATAACGGAGGAAAGTCTGCCTGGTCGTGATGACATCACTGCAATTTCGGAAGAAAGAAAAACAGCTTCATAGACATTGTGAGTGACAAACAATACCGTCATATGCTCCCGTTGCCAGATCTCCAGTAATTCTCGCTGCAGTGTCTGTCGTGTCAGTTCGTCAAGTGCGGCAAATGGTTCATCCATCAGCAAAAGTTTAGGCTTAGCTGCAAGGGCACGAGCAATTGATACACGCATCCGCATCCCACCAGAAAGCTGTCGCGGATAAGCCGTTAGATAATCCTTGAGTCCAACCATTTCGAGAACACGGATCGCTTCTTTTTTAATCTCTTTTTTGCTCCCTCCTCTAAGTTCAAGAGGCAGCATCACATTTTCTAGCACCCTTCGCCAAGGCAGTAGATTTGCTTCCTGAAAAACAAAACCGATATCGTTTGATGCTTTTAAAATCGCTTGAGGAGTCTGGCCAAACACCATAATGTCTCCCTCTGTTTGTTCAGCAAGACCCGCTGCCATTTTTAAAGCCGTTGACTTACCACAACCAGATGGTCCTAAAAAACTAACAAACTCGCCTTTTCCGACTGGCAACGTGAACTGCTCCAATGCCTTTGTACCAGTTTGATATATTTTGCCAACATTGCGAAAATAAATTGCGTGCTCCGAATCACTCATGCTGCCTCTCCTCCTTTTCTTGTGTAAGAATGTGCTGAATCGAACGAACAATTCCACCATAGCCTGTGCAACGACAAAGGTTGCCAGATAATGCTTCTTTTATTTGCTCCTCTGTTGGGCTTTGATGTGCAGTTAGCAGGGCATCAACCGCCATGACCATCCCAGGTGTACAGTATCCGCATTGAAAGCCACCATTTTCTAAAAAAGCTTGTTGAACAGGGTGGAGTTCGTCTTCTTTTGATAAATGTTCAATCGTTGTGATGGATGTTCCTTCTGCTTGGTAAGCCATAGTAAGGCAAGACGCCGCAAGTTTGCCATCGATTAATACCGTACATGCGCCGCATCTGCCAACCCCGCAGGATATTTTTGTTCCGGTTAGCCCACAATCCTCACGCAGAACCTCTACAAGTCGTTTTGCTTGTTGTAGCTTCTTTTGGATTGACTCGCCATTTACTTGAAAATGGATCGTTGATTCATTTATTTCAGTTACAGGATCTTGTTTATTTAGGTGTCTATTCAATTGCCACACCTCCCTTTTCCTCAAGCGCCTGCAAAATAAATTCTGGGGAGATCGGTAGTTGATTGACTCTGACTCCAATGGCATTAAAAACAGCGCTTGCTATCGCTGGTGCCACACCAACAGTTCCAATCTCACCGACACCTCTTGGGCCATATATATCTTTTTCTGGTAGATCTTCAATCGGAATCGTCTTCATCAAAAAAGGCATATCTGAGAGGCCAGGCATTAAATACGTATCAAAATTGGTCGTTAGATAGTGCCCGCCCTGCATAAGCGCCTCCTCCATAAGCGTATAGCCAACGGCCATAGCTCCACCGCCTTCAATCTGTCCGATATAGCCGTTTCGATTGACCACTGGACCGGCGGCAATGGCCTGATCTAGTTGAATTAGTTTCACTTTACCGGTTAATAAGTCGACCTCCACACCTGCTAACACCCCACTAAACGAGTACAAAAAATGACCAGAATCAATTGGATCTGGTGTCGTTGGAAAATCAAAACGTGTGTCTATCACAATGTCTTCATTTTGTAGTGTGGCAAGATCCTGATACGACATGACCGGTTGGTCGCCCTCTTTTTTTGTTGACCAAATGCCTGCTTTTCCAAGCCTTAATTCCGATTGAGGTATGCCTGTATGAGCTGCTGCCAACTCAATCAGCTTTTGTTTAAAAGGCTGCTTTAATTTTTGTATGGAGTGCCAAACCATACTTGTTCCTCTTGAAGCGGTTGTGGAGCCAGAAGAAGGCACCAGAGCTGTATCACCAATAACGATCGAAAGGTCTTGAAGGTCACACTCAAGTTCTTCTAATGCTAACGTTTCAATAACCGCTAAGATCCCTTGGCCAGCTTCTTCAAAGCCAAATGCGATTTCAATCTTTCCATTTGCTCTAAGCGAAAGCCTGCCACCAGTTGGATCAAGTCTTCCATAACCTAAACCTCCACCATGCATGGTGATCGCTGTGCCATAGCCTCTAACTGAATGATTTGAGGAGCCTGATGTCTGTGCTACATCCTGTTGATGCAACGTTGCGATTTTTTCTAACACAAGAGATGCGCCTTCTGTCTCAGCAATACGTTGACCTAGTGGACCAACATCATTTGCATTCCGAAGATTCATCCTTTTAAATTCTTCAGGATTCATTTGTAATTGCTCAGCTAAACGATCCATTTGACCCTCTAATGCAAAAGTGACCTGATTTCCGCCAAATCCTCGAAACTCACCTGCGACTCCATTATTCGTAAAAATAGAAAAGCCTTCTGTAAGAACAGCTGGAATGACATACGGACCAGTTGCATGTTCAACTGAAAAATCAAGCACGGCTGGCCCTAAGGTTGAATAGGCGCCTGTGTCTGCTTTAATTGTCGTTTGATGAGCTAAAAGACGACCCGTTTGATCGACACCTGTTTTCATCGTGATACTCATTGGGTGACGTTTAATACTGGTGCGAATCGATTCCTGTCTTGTTTGATGGATTTTAACTGGCCGTCCTGTTGCAAGTGCAAGCAACGCACCATAAGGTTGGATGTTTAACTCATCCTTCCCACCAAATGAGCCTCCCATTGGCGAAGAAACGATTCTAATATCTGATTCTGGCATATCGAGGATTCGTGCCAGCTGAAACTGATCCTTAAAGCCATGTTGAGTGCCAACGTAGACGGTTAATTGCCCACCTTCTTCTGGAACAATGACTCCACCTTCTGTCTCCATATAGCCATGTACTTGTCTTGGAAGCTCATACGTTTGCTCCACAATTACCGCACATTTAGCGAAAGCCTGCTCCGTGTCGCCTCTTTGGTGTCCAGCCTTATGCAGGATATTTCCATCTGGATGAAGCTTTGGATATGTCGGATCAAGAGCCTTTTCCATCGTATCGATGACAGGAAGCACCTCATACTCTACTTCAATCAATGTCAACGCATATGTCGCAATCTCAATTGAATCAGCAGCAACACAGGCGATGGCATCCCCTACATACCGAACTATGTCCTCACATAGTACTGGTTGATCAGGCATGATGATACCAAATCCATTAACACCAGGCACATCTTTATAGGTCAAAACGGCATGCACACCGGGAATTTGCTCGGCTTTTCCTGTTCGAATACGACGAATCTTAGCATGAGCATGGGGACTGCGAAGAATTTTTCCAAACAGCATATTAGGCAGTGTGAGATCAGTCAGATAAGTTAACCGACCAGTCACCTTTGCTTTTCCGTCTGGACGGATGCGATTTCGCGTATCTGTCTGTTTCATCATTGTGTTGTCACTCCCTTTCATTTACATTGCATCAAAGACATCAGATAAGCCTTGATGAAGGATGTTCGCTGCAACGGTTACGCGATAGGTTTCAGAAGTAAATTCATCACCTGCTAGCGATATTTCTTCTTTCAGCTGCTTTTTTAGCTGTGGTAGATGAATGGTTTTAAGAGTAGATCCAATTAAACGTTGCTCACAGCTCTCCAGTCGCTGAGGTGTATTTTCACCACCAGCAACAACTAATCGAGCTTGTTCACACTCATTTGCTTCATTCCAACTTAGGTAGAGGGCAATGGACACTGTGGAAGGAATAAACGCCTCTCTTCTACCAATCTTTTTAAATAACCACGCACTTCTTGATGTTTGATCCATAAAAGGCAGATGAATAGAAACAAGGATTGATGGAGATTTTTCAGTAAGATAGTCTTCTAATGATTGTGTTTTGTACCCTACATTCGAGAAGGTTTTCACCAAAGCTCGCTTGGCAAGAAGAACCATTAGCGTATCACCAATTCCATACGCTACATTTCCACCAATTGTTCCTTGATTACGAATAGCAGGAGCACCAATCGAAGAAATAGCTTCTAACAGAAACGGCGCTCTTTTTGTCAGCAGTGGGTGCCCCAAGCACTCACTAAGCGTCACGCCTGCACCTATGTTAAGCATTTCTCCCTCAACATCTTCACGAATGTTTTGCTGCTCTGAGATTTGCTGCAAACTAATGAGGTATGGAGCTAACACGCCTTGTTTTTCTCGCTTTACTTGTATCAGCGTTCCTCCAGCGACATATTCAGCGTCTGTGCCAAACCGTTCTTTATACTGCCAGGCTTCTTCAATCGTTTTCGGAAGCCAAACAGACACAGGCTTTGGCATCATCTGTTCCATTTAATCAACTCCTTTTTTCCACGATCGATTGTTGATATTCGTCTGGAGTGTCAATATCTTTTAACATGTAAGAGCTCAAGCATTCCTGAAAATAGCCATTTGTAAAGGGTGAATGTGCTTTTAATAAGGAACCTGCCCCTCGATCTCCTTGCAATCGTTTTAGAACGGGAAAGGTCTCTTTTGAGAAAAGTACGGGTGGTTGGGCAACCCCTTGAGTACGCGAAGCAACAAATTGTACGTTTTGTGCTTGGTTACATGTATGAATTAATTGATTGATTAGCTCCTTTTTTATATAAGGTTGATCTGCAAGCAAAATCACAACAGCATCTGCTTCACGTTTTTCCGCTTCTTCAAGTCCGCATTTGAGTGAGTAGGATTGACCACGAGAAGAGTCGTGGCAGACAACGGATGACCACTTTTTCTGCTTATCCGCCTGATGATCAGTAGTTGGTACCCATCTCAGATCCTTCTCCTTATTGGTGATGATCACAACATGGTCCAAATCTGATTGAAGTGCTTCGTTTAACACAGATCCAGCCATGCTTGATTGGCCAATGGGTAAAAGCAATTTGTTTTGCCCCATACGACTGCTTAATCCAAGCGGCAAGCATCACACCTACAATTTTCATACAACATGAACCTCTTGATTTTTTGTTACAGGGGACCGAAGCACTTGGATAAGCTTGGGCAACGATACTTACGGCAATTTCATCTACTCCTTGTGCTCGAATGGGCAAGCCTGCCGGCGATGTCAGATCAGCTGGCACCTCTTCTTCTCCCACTAGCCGAGCCGTTCGTCTGGTTGATCCAAGAACACCTAAATAACGTAGGTCGCGTCCCCTTAACAACTGCAGAAGTTGTTGATCATGAGTGAAGTGATGGGTCATGATCACAACAAAATCATTGGATTGAATGGAAAGGGAGTCAACGGCTTCATGCGGGAAACCGTGTATGAGTTGTGCTGCTTTTGGAAATCGAGCTACCGTGCAATGGTCGGAGCGCCAATCTGAAACATAGACCTCAAACCCAACACCTGCGGCCATTGAGACAAGTGGTATGGCATCAGTTCCTGCTCCAAAAACAATGAGTCTGGGTTTTGGTTTGAGTAGGTGCACATAGACAGCATCGTTTCGCCGCAAATAGTTCGTTCCGCTTTTTTGATCTTGGTCGGCAAATTTGGTTTTTATCTGTTCTAGCTCTCTTTTGCTGTAGGTAGTCCACGTTCCGAATGGCTCTCCTCTATCTGGAACAAATAGATACGTTGCTTGAGAGATTTGTTTTGCTAGTAAAACCGAGCGACCGCTTTTTAATAATTGACTTAGATGCTTTAAGTGTTCTAGATAGCGATCATTCAACTCCTCCATCAAGACATGAATCACACCGTTACATCCTGCACCTGCACCAAATGAAAGGTCATCCTCACCACTCATATCATAGGTAACCTTTTTGTTTGTCTCACCATTTTTCACACGTTCAATGAGATCTTGCTCTAAACAGCCTGCACTAAGTACTCCCATCTGTTCACCATCTTGTTGAATTAGCATACATGCGGATTCCTTTTTATAGGCTGATCCTTCTACTTGAACAATTGTGGCGAGTGTAGCCGGAAGCTTTATCTTATCTAAAGTCTCGAGTATCGCATACAAATCATCCATAACGCCCCCTCCATTTAAAAACTAGTTAACTCCCGCGATACACTTGGTACCCCCATGGTGAAACGAGTAGTGGGATATGGTAATGTTTTTGATTAGAAGATAAATAGACACGTGTCACAATACACTCTAAAAAATGCGGATCCTCTTTAATCAGTGCTTGTTCTCGAAAATAAGCTCCAATAAAATAATGAAACTCATATTCACCTTCTTGAAAATCTTGCGCGGAAACAAGTGGTTGATCCACACGTCCATCACTGTTTGTCACTCGGCTTGTCACCTGTCTTTTTTCTGTTTTCGATTCGAGAAAAAACACCTCAATCTCTACATGACCAGCTGGTTTTCCACTTGCCAAGTCTAATATATGAGTGGTCACATCCGGCATTTTACTGTGCACTCTCTGCCGCATGTTGCGCTTTTTCTTTGGCGGCATCCTCTCTTGTAACTGTAAATAGTTGAAAGCCATAAGGAGGTCTCGGTTCTGTGTAGACCTTTCCTTCTGAGTTCGGAATGTCATCTACAATCAGATCCCATGTGTGGTTCTGTGATTCAAAGCTGACATAAAGTAACTGAGGAAATATATTTAAAATGCTACAGCCAATGACATAAATGAGGTGCTGTATCGATTTTGTTTGCGTTTGGTCAAAAATAGAAGCGGCTAGATCACGAATTTGTTCAGCAGCTACATACTTAGCAGGTTGATCACCTAATGCCTCGTGATTATGCTCATAGGTCCAGTGGATATTCAAATAAATAAATAACGGACGATTTGAATCTTCAGGCAAGGTTGTATATTCATCACGAACAAAACCAGAAAACGAATTGCCTTGCACTTTAATAAGCTGTAAATCTTTTAAAGAGCTTTGTTGTTTTGTTATCTCGTATTCAGATGCTGTACGCTCGATTTGAATCGTTGCTTGTGATTGTTCATTGTTTGATTGTTTAAAGACTAGCTGACTTGGAGTTCGTTCCTCTGACATTGTACGATCCATCTGTTCAAAACTAAGTAAGTCTCCTTTTAACTCAACTGAGGAGATCTGATCGTATTTATCTAAAAACGCTCGAGCTGTGTAATCTAGAAATCCTTCCATTGTTGTTCCTTGAAATGTACCAAGGTGTCGTTGAATAAAATTTTTCATTGAATCTGTTGCTACAACTAAGCTATTATCCCCCTCAGAAAAAGACGGGCGAAATGCCTCTCCAGCAACAGTTACTTCTATATTTGCCGCAAACAAGATATTTTCTCGGCCTTTAAATGATGACTCTGGAATCACCTTAACTCCTGTAAGGGATGGGAGATAGGTTCGGTAGGCTAATACACTTCCTTTTCCATATGCGGGTGTAGCTTGATGATTTTTTGACATAAACAACATCCTTTCCGAATAATATAAATATTCCGCCTATAGTAGATTTTAAGAAACAGCTTATTAAGTTAATAAGCTGTCAACCACTTGCCTGTTTTTGATTGAATCGGTCCTACCTTACGAGAAAATACCTCAACACCTGCCGAATAGACAGATTCTATACTTGCTTGGAAACGTTCATTTGTATAAAGTGACAACGGGTGTTTTGCATACATATTATCGAGTGTTACTAGATGCTCATCTAGCGAGACAAAAACCAGATCGGCCTCTTTTCCTTCTTGAATGGATCCTTTGCGATTAGCAATACCAAATCTCTCTGCTGGATGTTTGGCCGTCCAATTCGCCACATGCTGAAAATCAATCTCTTCCTCTATCGCAAATTGAAGCGCACCAAGCAACGTTAATCCTCCACCATTGATCCCGCCCCATGCATCAAAAATGTTATAGGTAGAAGCATCCTTTAAGTCAGCCTCACAAGGTGAATGATCTGACGTTAAGAAATCAATTCTGTTTGCTTTCATCGCCTGACGCAGTTTTTGCTGATCCTCTTTTTGCCTTAAAGGAGGAGCGCATTTTCCTAGATTATTCTTTTGGGTTAGTACATCGTGAGAAAACAGCAGATAATGCGGACAGGTTTCTAGCGAAATATTCAAATCGCGTGCTCGCGCTTGTTCAATGACTGATACGGCCTCTACACTGCTAATGTGCACAAAATGTAAGGGACACCCCGTTATCGTTGCATATTGAATCGCTCGTTCAACAGCCTCAACCTCTGCCGCTATAGGGCGAGACTCCAAATAATCATCAAAAGTCAGTTGCTGCTTTCTTTTTTCTGTTCTGTTAAAAAGGTTGTCATTGGACCACTTTCCGCATGCAGAGCTAGCACCTTACCAAGCTCAGCAATGCGATCCATGCCTTCAATTAAATCTTTGTCACCAACTGACTCAAACTCCTTATTCCCAGTCGGAGAGAGAAATGCTTTAAAGCCTAAACAACCTGCCTTTGATAATGGGGCAAGGTCTTCAAGATTACCCGGAACAAGTCCACCCCACAAGCCAAAATCTACGATCGACTTTTCCTCACCTAATGTTGCCTTATCTAAAAGATCCTGCTTCGTAATTGTTGATGGTATACCATTTAACGGCATATCAACAAATGTCGTTGTGCCTCCAGCAGCAAGCATCTGAGATCCTGTCTCAAATCCTTCCCAATAGACACGTCCTGGTTCATTAAGATGAACATGCACATCAACTACTCCTGGAAAAACATATTGGCCATTTGCATCCTTTTCAGTTTTAGCGGATTGAGAGATGCTTTCTGAGATCTCCATAATCAAACCGTTTTGTATGCCAATATCAGCATCTTGAACGCCTTTTTCGGTTACAACTTTTCCATTTCGAATCACCAAATCGTACATCTAATTCCCCCTAAAACATCGGCAAATCATGAAATAAATCTATCGTAGCACCTATTGTAGAAAATCGTTTGTCCTTATGAGATTATCTAACATTCTATTTCTTTTTTATGATTTCTCGTGTTCTTCAATCAAGTCAAGTAGGCGTAATAAAGCAATTTGATCAACTTCTTTTAACGCCGTATGAAATTCAACATCCTTTGAATTATGAATCCGGTTGTTCATCTGTTCATAGATTTCATCCTTTTGTTTACCTTTAACTGCAATAATAAACGGAAATTTAAATCGGTCCATATACTGTTTGTTCAGTGTGGAAAATTGCTCATATTCTTCCGCCGTTAATTGCGTAAGACCCGCTTGACTCTGTTCTTGTTTAGACGAGTCAGTCATCTGGATCTTTTCACCAAGATTAGGGTGGGCACATAATAAATGTAGCTTATCCTGATCCGCTGCTTCCCCCACTGCTTCTCGCATAGTTAGATGAAGATCTGTCACAGATGAAAAAGGTCGATGGTTCTTTACTTGTTTCGCTACCCAAGATGAATGCTCATAAATGGCTCCTAACTGTTCGATAAAAACCTCGTCACTACATTGATTCACGTGAGTAAGAGTAAGTTTTGTCATTCATTTTACCGTACCTTTCCTTATTCGGTTTCTAACAGTCTACGAAATTCAGCGACATGTGTCATTGGTTATTATAACTAAAAGTTTTAAATATACAGTCATTTCTTCCAGTCAAGATCTCACTATGCTACGATGTATGTAATCATAAACTGAATACTGGAGGGGAAACATGAAGCTTCAAACACTGCTTACACGTGAGCCATTCACTGAGCTTTCCGTCCTCGTTGGAGAGTTTGGTTTAAACCACGATATCAACCATGTCACGATGATGGATGCTCCAGATATTCTGCCATACTTAAAATCAAATGATTTGTTAATAACAACCGGTTATCATCTAAAAGATCATCCTGCCAAGCTGATTGATCTCATTCAGGAAATGGCTAAATTAGATTGCGCTGCACTGTTCATTAAGACAAAACGTTTTTTGCATACCTTACCGGAAGCTGTTTTAGAGGTCGCAAATGAAATCAACTTTCCGATTATTGAGCTTCCAGAAGATTGGTCCCTTGGTGATACTGTCAATCAACTGCTCACCATCATTCTTGATAAACGCACAAGTGAGCTGCGCCATGCTATTGATACTCACCGTCAATTTACGTTACATATTATGAATGGCAAAGGGCTCGACACACTTTTAAGTCATCTAACCGATTTGATTCGACTTCCCGTTACATTGACTAATTCTTATTTGACTCCAATTGCAGGTAAGGTGGATTTACTTAAAGGCATGCCGTACTTAATGGAATTAGCACAGTATGGCTATCTTCTTCTACCTAAATCAACAGAAGTTTCTTTTTGTGACCTCCACACACAAATTGAGTACACGGTATTCCCTGTACACAAACACACCAATCAGCCTGATCTACTTTTTGTCAAAGGTGCCATTGGTGTATCTGACCATGTCATTCGTCTCACTACTGAACAAGCGGTTAACGTTCTCTCCTTTGAACGTTTAAGAGAAGAAGCGATCAAACAAACAACAAGAAGAATACGTAACGATTTTTTTGCTAACTTCTTGGACCAGACCTATTCAAGTCATGAAGAAATGACAAACAAAGCAAGCGAATTTGGCCTCCCTGTGCAACAAGAATACATTTGTGCGGTTGGAGAAATTGACCCATTAAATGAAATGTGGATGTATCAAAGTCACCACAAAGAATTAGATCAAGTCTATGACTTTCTGGAGAATGAACTTCAATCGTTGGCTGTACCCTGCTACTTATTTACTAAAGGCGATCAATTAATCCTCCTTCTTTCGGTGAATGATTTAATAGAAGATGTTCAAGAATTCTGCACATCATTTCTAGAACTATTGCAATTGCGATTGTCTCGTTTTTATGAGTTAACTCTTTCTTTTGGTGTGAGTCACGTCTGTACGTCCTTTTTTGCTGTACAACAAGGCTATCAAGAAGCGCAAAAAGCCATTCATCATACAAGTGGATGGAGACAGCCTTCTTCCATTCATTTTTTTCAAACAACCGATATCAGTGGTCTACTTCGCCTAATACCAGAAAAAGAGCTAACAGCCTATTACCACCAGACCGTTAAGCAGCTCAGGTTAGATCAATTAGATGAAGACAAAACCCTCTTACAAACACTGTTTATGTACATGGAATGCCAATGCCAGATATCCGAAACAGCCAAGCAACTATTTGTCCACCGCAACACCGTAGTCTACCGACTTGAGAAATGCGAGGAACTGTTACACACCACATTAAAAGACCCAGAATTCACCTTACAAATTCGAACAGCGATGAGAATTAAACAACTATTAGAAGCTTAAAATATGCATGACAAAAAGGAGCTGCCCTTGTGAGAGGGCAGCTCCTTTGAGTGGAGATTTATTATGGAAGCGCGGGAGATTCCTCTTGCCGCACACGAGATTCTTCTACACGCGCATAAACAATTTACTCCTCCACTCCACGTCCACGCTTTTTCATCTTCATCAATAACTCATAGACTACTGGAACAATTAACAAAGTTAATATGGTTGAACTTGTTAATCCTCCAATTACAGTCACACCTAATCCTTTTGAGATTAGCCCGCCGCCTTCAAAGCCAAAGGCTAGAGGCAGAAGTGCACCAATTGTTGCAATGGCTGTCATCAAGATTGGGCGTAAACGAGTAGATCCTGCTTCGAGTAATGCTTCTCTTGTAGACAAGCCTTCTTTTTCTTGATGAATCACTCGGTCAATCAATACGATGGCATTTGTGACTACAATCCCAATGAGCATTAATGCGCCAATCATTGAGGATACACTAATCGTTTCACCAGCAATCAATAGAGCAACTAGTGCCCCGATGATGGTAAATGGTAATGAGAATAGGATCGCAAATGGTGCTAATCCTCCTCCAAATGTCAACACAAGCACAAAGTAGACAATGGCAATCGCTGCGAGCATCGCAATGCCGAGCTGAGTAAAGGATTCTTCAATATCCGCTGATACTCCACCCATCGATACGTCTACACCAGTTGGTACATCCAATTTATCTAGTTCAGTTTGGACAGCAGAAGATACTGCGCCAACGTTGTCCGTTGTAATTTGTCCAGAGGCATCTGCGTAAATATCACCGTTACGTCTAGTGATTGTATCAGGAGTTGTGCCCTCTTCAACATTCACAACATCGCGAATTTCAATTTCTTCGCCTAACGCAGTAAGAATGGTTTTATCTAGAAGTTCGTCAATGGACGCATACGATTCTTCTTCTTTTTCAACAAAGACGTCAAGCTCTGTTCCGTCTTCATTTATGGTTGTCAGTACTTCACGCTGCCCTTGATTAGAGAGCGCCATACCAACCTGAGCTGCTGTTAAACCATTTTCACTAAGTTCTTCAGCATCTGCTACTAGGTTATATTCCTCGTATTGTTCAGATAGGCTAGTGTCAATATCTGAAAGGTCGTCTTGCTCAGCTAGAAGTTGTTCTACTTCTATCACAACTGGCTCAATCACTTCAAGTGAAGGACCACTTACTTGAACAGATAGTTCGCTCGACGCTCCAGACATTCCAGTGAAATCTTGGTTTGCCCACGTTCCTTTATCAGATAAGGCTGATAGCTTTTCAATGACCTCGTCTTTTTCTCCAAGCAAATCCTGCAAAATCATCGGCATATTCAATATAAAAAATCGAGGAATTTGATGGACCCATACTCATTGGGTTATCTCCACCAATGGATAACTGAATTAATTCAATTCCCTCTCGCTCTTCAAGTAGAGTTTCTGCTTCAGCGGCGACATCTTCTACTTCATCTAAAGTCTGCCCTGGCTCAGGATTATAGGTTACATACAATGCTTTTTCTTCATCTGCTGGAAGAAAACTTATACCTACAGATGGAACTAAAAACAGACTGCCTATTAATAAGGCAATAGCTACAAGTGACGTAATCCACTTGTGATCTAATGACCAATTTAAAATTCGTTTATAAGCATTTGACAATTTGCTTGGCTTTTCAGCGTGTGATTGATTCGACTTACTTAGGCCCTTTTTAAACATCGAATGAGCCATCATCGGTACAATGGTAATCGCAACTAACAGAGAAGCTAATAGTGCAAACACAACGGTAAGGGCAAACGGAAGAAAGAGCTCTCCTACCATGCCTTCAACTAAACCTAATGGTAAAAATACCGAGATCGTTACCACAGTTGAAGAAAGAATTGGCATGAACATTTCTTTTGTGGCATCCACGATCAATGCTCTTCCTTTAAGAGGTTCATCTGCCATACCCATTCGTCTAAATATGTTCTCGATGACAACAATGGAGTCATCAATCACTCGTCCGATTGCGACGGTCATTGCTCCTAACGTCATAACATTTAACGTGATATCCATTTGATTTAACAACAGAATCGCAATCAATAACGATAGTGGAATAGAAATAACTGAGATCAACGTTGTTTTAAAATTACGCAAGAACAACAGGATAATCGCCATGGCAAACAAAGCACCAAATAACGCTTTACTAATCATGGTTTCTACCGATTCTTTAATCGGCTCACCTAAATCGAGTGTTGAAACAATTTCTAGTCCTGAGTATTTTTCCTCAAGTTCTCCTACAGCCTCCATAGCTTGATCAACAACGTCCACAGTATTAGCATCTGCATTGCTGACAATTTGAAGGCCAATGGCATCTTTACCATTTGTTCTTGAGATAGACTGTGATTCGTTCACCACTTCAATATCTGCTATATCGCCAAGAGCTACGGTAGGAATTTCAATATCTGCCGGCATTTCGCCTGCGCCGGGAATTTGTTGCTCTAACTCGCCACCAGGTGGCATTTGCTCGTCCATGCCACCTGCACTAATTGGGATAGCGACAGCCTCTAAGTCCTCAATGGTTTTTACATTACCATCTATGACAACAGATTGTTCTTTGTCTCCAAATGTGTACAGGCCTAATGGAAATAATACGTCTGAACCTTGAATGATTTGAAGTACCGTTTCTTCATCTAGACCATTTTCTGCTAGCTCGTCTTCGTTAAATCGAAGTTGAACTTCTTTAACAGTCTGGCCACTTAAACTAACCGATGATACGCCCTCAAGACCTTCTAGTGTAGGAGCCACTTCATTTTCAACTAGATCTGTTAGCTCGGTTAAAGAATCTTCACCAGAAGCACTTAACGTTAATACTGGAAATGCGGATAGACTTAGACGAGAGATATTCGGATCTGTTACTCCATCAGGAAAAGCTTCTCCGTCTAATGCATCCTTTACTTCCGTTAATGCCTCATCCATATCCTTGCTAAATCGATATTCGATTTGAATAGAGGAGGCATTTTGAAATGAACTCGATGTTACATTTGAAACACCATTTAATCCTTCTACCTTTTGTTCAATCGGTTCCGTTACTTTATCTAATACTTCCTCCGGTGTAGCACCAGGATAGGTTGTTGAGATCGTAATAAGCGGTGTATTAATATTAGGTATAGTTTCCATTTTCATATTCAAGCCGGAATATAGACCAGCTACAACAATGATGATTGTCAGTAGCCACAAAGCAAACTTATTCTTTAATGAAAACTCAATTATCTTTTTCATTTCTTCCCCCTCAAATTCTTCAGTTCTTGACTTCATTTCATCATTACGTATATAATTTGACCAACCAGTCAATCTCACTTTATATTAATTGACCGGTCAGTCATAAGTCAAGAAAAAATGATAAAAGGAGTTGAACAAGATTGTCCGAGAAAAATCAGCTCATTATTGAAAGCGCAATTAAGCTATTTTCTATAAACAGTATTTCTTCTACGTCTATTCAAGACATTGCAAGTGAAAGCGGCATTTCAAAAGGCGCTTTTTATCTTCATTTTAAATCAAAAGATGCACTACTCATTGCTATTATTGACTATTATTCAGATATGATTACAAAAAGTATACAAAACAAAGCGTATGATACATTGCCTGCAAGGGAGCAATATATCCATAAGTTAACAGACCTATTTGAATGCATTCTCCAACACAAGGATTTTATTCTTGTTCAAATGAGAGAACCATCCATTCCTTTAACAGAAGAAATGAAGAGCAGTCTTAAAAGACTAAATTACAAATCGAATCAATTTCATCAATCGTATTTACAACAGCTATATGGTGATGAAGCCAAACCGTTTGTTTGGGATCTAACCTTTATGATTGATGGCTTGTTTCACTCATATTTGAAATTTTTAATTTACGCACCTGTGATAGACATCCGAGATCTTGTCCATTTTGTGATTAAACGCTTGGATTCACTTGTTGAGGGTTTAGATGCAGAACAAGCTTTATTATCAGATGAACTTATAAGTCCGTTTATGACAGAGTTCTATGAAGAAGAAACCTCAGAAACTGTACCCTTTGAGTTATCTGAGCTCAGATCTCTAATTTCTGAACTTGAAAATAAGGATGATTTACTAGTTTCCATTGACATATTAGAAGAAGAAACAAATCAACAGAACCCGCGCCTGCCTGTTATTCAAGGTATGCTACTAAACCTACATAGTGAATCCGTATTACGACAAGCTATTCAAAAACTTGTTACACACTATCATCTTAATGACTCACTGTTCAATGACTAATCGGTCAAATCGCGGTGAGTTTTTTCATATTCGTTTAAAAAATGTTTAAAGGCTTGTTCAGCCTCCTCCTGTGTAGGAATCGCTTGAAAAAGATCTTCTGCAGAATATGTTTCCCCACCTTTTATAATGAGTTTGATCTGCTGTGTTGCTTTAATATCGAGTAATGGATTTTCTGTCAGTATAATCATGTCTGCAACTGCCCCCTCTTTTATCACGCCAAGATCCTGTCGGTTGAGCGAAGCTGCGGCTCGATTGGTAGCTGCTCTGATGGCATCAAGTTCTGTAAAACCTGCTTCAACAAATAATTCTAGCTCTCGATGAAGTGCCATTCCTGGAAATGTCCAAATTCCTGCGGGAGTGTCTGTGCCTGCCACTACACGACCGCCCAAACTTGCATATATCCTACTAATCTCTTTTATAAGGGTTGTTTGCTTACCCGTTCGCAGTAAGGCCGCTTCATACTGAGAGACTCGTTGCCATTGTTGAATCAAAGCCTCGTTCTCAAACGTTTTCTGGATGATTGGATGATCAGGTGACCAGCCGTTCCCAAGCCGTTCTTGTTGATCATAGAGCGTAAGAGTTGGACAGAGAATGACATCATATTCGAGAAGAACCTCACATACTTCTCGAATTTTGCTACTGTTTGGCTCATACCAATCGACTTCGTTCCAACTGTTCTCATCCGAACGGATCTGCCAGCCTGGGTACATAGCTTGAATGATTCCAGAAGCATGCTCAAACCACTTTACCCCCATTTTCGCAGCATCTAAAGCATGTACCGTTGAGGAGTAGATTAAATCACAACTAACTTCTTTTCCATGAACAGCCGCTTCATTTACAACTGCCTTCATTATGTTTTTTCCAAGCCAGCCATATACCTTTATAAAATCAGCACCAAGCTCTCACCTGTCTTTCCACTTCTTTTTTTGCCGCTTCCACTGTTTCGATATTAATACTCCATGGACCTGTTTCTCCCCACAAGCCAGGAGGACCATCTATGATTCGATCTGCAGAGATCACTCTTGGAGTGGGGCTCGCTGGAGACGCCTTAATCATAGGGTCGAGCTCTGTGAGATTGCCGCCAGTATTACGTACAGTGGTGACCCCTGAGGCTGGAAATAGAGGCGCAAATGATTCTTTGATATGTACATGCATATCAATAAGTCCCGGAAGAATATATGTACCTTTGAGATCAAGTCTCTTAACATGAGAATCTGACTGGATACCTTCCGTATCATCTACCTTCACAATTCTATCTATCAATCCATCTTTTAAAAATATTGCTGCTGAATAAATCAAACCAGTTTCAACATCAATGATCTGAGCGTGATCTAAAATAAGCGCTTGATCCTTCATGTAACTCCCCCTTTTTCAATACTGTTACGTTTATTACGTTTAAATCATTCATTTTGTTTCAATAATAGGTATAATTTTCAAGCGCCACCGCTAACAGTTACCATACCAACAATATCCGCTTAAAAAACGTCACTTTTCCACTCTTCCAACCTAAAAAGACCCCTGAGAATAAAATCCTCATGGGTCTTTGTTCGTATCTCTTATGTGATTGAGTCAGATAGGGAAACATCTTTTTTTACTAGTAATACACCTAGCTTGGTGGTGTTCGCTATCGTATAGTGCACCTTGTTCAAAGCGAACTTCTTGATCATAATCAAGTACATCCAGCTTACAAAAAGCCGAATTTGATTGTAATGCTTCATAAAAACTTGTTTCATCCTGTACCTTCTGCCCATTCACTTTCACAATGGTTTCGCCAATTTTTATGTTCATTTTTTCTGCAAGACTACCAGGCAAAACGCCCAAAACGGTGCAACCATCTGCTCGTTCCGCAAAAAATCGCGTCGCTTTTTTATCACGATTATTCGCTTGAAGCCATAAAAACTCTCGACCTACAATCGCAAAACCAGCAACAACAAAAGCAAGCCAAGATACATATAAACTTCCGATAGATAACAGAAGTAATATCAACCCAAGATACATCACTTGTTTGCCTACTGGTTGAATTGAAGCTTTTGGAATAGTGGAAGCAACTTTTTGCTTAAAGCCTATTAGAAATGGAAGTAGCAATGGTTGCAGATCTAGTCCAGCAAATGGGATGACGGGCCAGAATTCAAACGTTGGAATGATGCCCTCAGGGATAAACAAAAGAATAGGGACAATCCATAATCGCTCTGAAAGATGATAGCCAATCCATTTTCCTCTTGAGGCTCGAACAAGTCTAGGAGATGTATACACCGAACCATTACGAAAAATAAGGACGGCTTCAGCCATTACGAGCAAACTCAATAATAATGCAAGAGTGGGTACAATTAGCTCTGTATTTATGACGCCAATATAATCTAATATAAACGGTTGGTCTTCTACTACTGGTAAAAATGCTAATGCAATAATGGTTAAACCTATAGCATATGAAGCTGTAAGCCACCTTAGCTGTAAGGTAAGGGCAAGTATGATTGTAATAGCCGTCATTATGATGATAACAGGCAAGCTAATCACCAGACCTACTAACACAAATACTAGGGACACACACAAACCGATTAGAATAGCTGGCCAAACAGGCACAAAAAAGTCGGCCATTCTACGATAGACTCTTGTATGAAAAAAAGATCGCTCATGACGAACACGTTTTGAAGCTGTTATGTAGATAGCAAGCAATCCAACATATAGAAGTGGATTGGCAAAAAAACTGCCAAGTGCAAGCATTATTGTTTGAAAAATCTCCATTGATGACCTCCCCGACTTCTATTCTACATTTCTTCTTATAAAAAGGCTGCCTCATTGTAGGCATGAATCTGCGCCCTTATGCAGGAGCATGCAGAAAACAAAACCTGCTTTCCAATGGGGACAGCCTTCCACTTTTATATCCGTTATTCATTCATTCGACAGATGTGTTGAAATTCCTGTTACTTACTTTGCTCGATCGCAAGTTCAATCGCTTTTTGTAGCTGCACATCATTATCAGAGTTACGGATTTCTTCAACGATACGTTCTTGAAGAGCCGTAGCTGTTTCTTGATCAATGTCTCCAGTTGCATCTAATCCTGCATCTTCTTGGAACGATTTAACTGCTTCGACCGTCTGTTGATCAAAGTAACCATCCTCTCGACCAGGATCATACTCTAAGCCTTTTAATATTAGCTGAGCATTTTTTACCTGTTCTCCAAGAGAATCAAATGTAATTGGATCATCTTCTACTGAAACGGCTGTGGAGAAGAAGTAGTCAGGCTGATTTTCTTCAACAGTTGGTGTGACACCTTCTTGGTTTATACTGTTACCATCTGGTGTTAACCATCTCATCATCGTAAGTTTCAGGTCACTTCCATCACCTAGGTCTACAGTCTGTTGTACGGTACCTTTACCAAACGTTGTATTACCAACAAGGTCATAACCACCTGACTCCTTAAGAGCAGCTGCAAGGATCTCAGACGCAGATGCACTGCGTTCATCAATCAGACCAATGATTGGATAGTCTTTGGCTTCTTTTAATTTTGAAGTATATCCACTACGGGTTCCTTCACGATCTTCCGTTTGTACAATAGCTTTTTCATCAGGGATTAACTCATCACCAATGTGTTCTACTGCATTTAAGTAGCCGCCAGGGTTCCCACGAACATCAATAATTAAGGCATCTATTCCATCTTGTTCAAGTTGATTTAATTGATCTTTAAAATTAATCGCTGTGTCTTCAGAGAACGATGTAATCTCTAGCATTCCAATCGTTTGACCATCTTGCTCAAATGTTTCGGTTCGAACGGTTTCAATTGGAATTGTGTCACGTTCAACTGGAACGTCTAATAACTCCGATGATCCATCACGTTCAATGGTCAGGCGTACGGTCGTCCCTTTTTCACCACGAATTTTAAGGACTGCTTCATTAACCGATAATCCTTCAATGTTTTCACCATCAATTTCAATGATTCGGTCATTCGCTTGTAATCCAGCTTGTTCAGCTTGGAGAATCACGGAACGGAGAAACGATGGTTACTTTACCATTAATCATACTAACTTCCGCACCAATTCCTTGAAATTCAGAACCTAGTGATTCAACAAATTCATTTGCTGTTTCCTGATCCATATAGTCAGAGAAAGGATCACCAAGCTCATTAATCATTCCAGAAATGGCACCTTCTATTAACTGTTGACGATCAACCTCTTCCACATATTGATCCTCAATTGTACTAAGTGCTTTCTCGAACTTTTTCATTAACTCATCGTCGCTTAGTTCAACTACTTCGCTCTCTTCGGCGCCATTGTCTCCCGCGTTTATTGGAGATGCGTTAGAAGCAAACTTCCCAGTCAGATAATAACTTCCCGCCCCTAGAATTGCAACAAGTACTACAACAATAAACAATCGTTTACTGTTCACCTTCACCACTCCCATATATTCAAACATCAACAAGCCTGCCATCATCATATGCATTGCCTGTACACATTATGTCGCTACTCGATTACTACCATTTTAGACAATCACTACTATGAAGTCAAAGCTGTTTTCAGAGCTTACACGTAATTTCATAATCGATCGTTAAACAGCGCATACCTAAAAAAAACAATTCGTGAACAGCCACTAAATTACCTGGCTCACCTGTAGCTTTCACGTGAAAATATTCTTCAATTGGTAGACGAAACGTCCATCTTTTTATCGTCAAATAAACCCCTTCATCACCTAACGAACCTGGCTCACGAAAACTTGTCAGAATTAATCCATTAGAAGAATCATGCTGCGGTCTTAGTATGCCTGTCATCACAGAAAAAGGCAATGGAAGAGCAATATCCATATACGCTTTTTGTTCTGTAAAATAATAGGCGTAAAAGGCAACAAAGATCTCTTTTTTTGTCACATGATCTTTTCTGATCCACGCTCGAACAGGATTTCGTCCATCAATCGACTCGTTTATCTGATAAATCACTGCATCCATCTTTTGCGATTCTGCTTTCTTTTTAGCAGCCTGTAAGTGAAGCTGACCAATTTTGCCCGTCAGCCAGTGATATATCGGAGACAGATAATAATAGATTCCGTGCCATTTTGTAACAGCAGCCATCTTGTAATGATTTGTCTTTTCATAAAAATCTCGAATATCTTTATTTACATGGCTCGGTTCGAAATCATTTCGACTAAAAACATCGAACTGATCGATTAATCCAAGTGCAGGCTTATTTTCATCTATTATCTTTGTTTGATCAAGAAAGGTTTGTCCTATTTTCCATTTGCCTCTTAAGTGACTAATCCTAAATTCCCCAAAATCAAATAATGGATCTGGCTTAATAAGCAGCCAACCAACTAAAACGAGAAAACTATAACCAAACGCCTGAGTATAGCCATGGAACAGAACCATATCCTGAATTGTGATAAAACTTCGATTAAATGATACACCCGAACTGTATAAAGCAGAAAGCATCATTGCAAACACAGATATTCCAGAAGCGACCCCTATACATACTTTCGCTAAAAGTTTGACGTTTGATTTGATCATTACTCGAATCGTTTCAACTGCTAGCCAACAAAGTGCAAGCACATAAACCGCAACAAATGCGATATCAAATAATCCGCCTACAGTTATTCCAATGCCTACTAACAATGGACCAATAATGACTAAACTACTCAGAACCCCATACCCGCGAATCGGTCGTTTTTCTGAATATGTATATCGCCCAAGTAGCCCAGTTACAGACGGTACAATTAAACTTGAGTAATGAAAATGAATAGCAGTTAGTAACACAATAACAGGCGAAAACGGAAGGCCATCTACCCCTGACCGACTCATAACTAACCAAATACCGCCAACAACCATATAGACATACGAAGCATCAATTGCATTCTCTTCCATTCTCCTAAAACCTCTAACAGAAGCTCGTGTAATACCAATACACGTTCGCAAGCATGTAAAAAGCAACCAGAGACAAGCAAGGAAACCTGAAAATAATCCAGGCTCAAATAATAAACTCCCTGCACCTGCTATAGAGAAGAAAGGCTGCATAACTAAAAACCAATCTCGTTCTTTTCTCTTTTGATAAGTCAAACTCAATATAAGTGGGAACAAAACTAAGATTGAGAATGCTAATAGTAATTGTATGGATCCTTCATAGCCAAACGCAAAAACTGACCAGGCTAATAAACCAATTAAAATTTGTTTAATGTACAAATTGAACGCTCCTAGATAAAGTTATTCTACTAGCAAAAAAACAAGCATAACCTACAATCCTATTGTATCATCCTTAAAAGGAGATCAGAAATTGTAGATAATGCTTGTAAATTTATATGTGTAAATTATCTAGATACATAGTTTAATGGATTAACTGAATTTGATTTAGAACCATTCCAAGCTTCCTTCGTGAACTTCAAAGTGTAAATGCGCTCCGAAAGACTGTCCAGTGTTCCCCATTAGTCCAATTTGTTGAGATTGAGACACTTTTTGTCCAGCACTTACATCGATACGCTCCATGTGACCATAAAGAGTTGTAACTGTACGACCATCAACAACATGAGTAATGATGACTGTATTCCCGTACCCATTCATCCATCCAGCTGATGATACAGTACCTTCTTTAGCTGCTACAATTGGAACATCACCTGTACGTCCGTTTTTACCAAAATCAATACCGTGGTGCATTTTACCCCAACGTTGACCATATGTAGACGTTACTGATCCAGTTGTAGGTCTAACAAAGCCACTTGTTGATTTTTGCTCAGCAGCCGGTTCACTGCTAGCTGTTTGGCTTTTCACTTGTGGAGAAGCCTCTGATCTAGATGACTCAGATGAAGAATTTGATGACGAGCTTGAACTTGAATTGCTAGAAGAGCTTGATGAAGAATTCGAACTCTGTTGAGCTGCTTCTTGATCAGCTGATTCTTGAGCTACTCTTGCTTTTTCAGCTTCTTCTTGTCGTTTCTTCTCTGCTTCTTCCTGACGCTTTTTCTCTTCAGCTAAACGCTTCTGTTCAGCTTCCCAATCAGCTAATTCTTTTTCAAAAGCAGCTTCTTGTTGAGCAAGGATCTCGTCTTCATTTTCAATTTCGCCAAGCTCTGCTTCAAGCTTATCCTCTTTTGATTGAAGATCTCCGCGTTTGCTATCTTTTTCAGAGCGTTGTCCCTCTAAATCTGCTTTTAGAATCTCTAAGTCTTCTAAATGTCCTTCTAGATTACTAAGCTCTTCTTCTACTTCTTGTTTAGCTGCTTCTAGATCTTCATGATCTTGAATATGAGCATCAAGAATAGATTTATCTTGATTAGCAATTGTACTCAGAGCGTTCACGCGGTCAAGCAAATCACCAAAATCTTTTGCTCCTAAAATAACTTCAAGGTAATTTACTTCGCCGCCTGATTGATACATGTTTTTCGCACGATCTTTTAATAATTCATCTCGTTCAGCAATACGTTCTTCAATTTCTTTAATCTCTTCTTTTAATTGTTCAATATGAGCCTCTACCTCTGCAATCTCAGCTTCTTTTTCAGAGATTTTTTCAGCCGTATCTGCTTCTTGTTTCTCAAGCTCACGAATTTCATTACTTAAAACTTCCATCTCTTGTTTTAAGTCAGCAACTTCAGCTTCTTTTTGTCTTGCTAGTTCTTGATTCTGTCCTCGTTCGCCTTGTACATCAGATATCTTATTTCTTAAATCTTCATTTGCTAAAGCAGTATTTGTTAACCCACCAAATCCAACTGATCCAAACGCAATTGCCGCGGCTAAAGTAATATATCCTACCTTCTTTTTCATTCAACCATTTCCTCCTTAAGTTCTCTGCATCATTTATATATTCGCTTTATACTTTTAGGAATTTACGTACTGACATCACACTACCCCAAGCCCCAATGAATAATCCAACTACTAGCAACAATAATGCAATTTGCAGCATATAAGGATAGACCGGAAGTAGAGCAAAGAAATTACCTTCTATTTGTGTTCCATAATTATCGTATACATAACCGTACCCATAAATAACAAGTAAGATTGGTAATAACGATCCGATTAGACCAAGCAGTAAACCTTCAACTAAAAATGGCCATCTAATAAAACCATTTGTCGCTCCTACAAGCTTCATGATTCGGATCTCTTTTCTTCTAGCAAGGATTGTTAGTTTAATCGTATTAGCGATTAGGAACATAGCCGTTAACATTAATGAAATAACTAATCCTAAGCCAATATAACGACCGACATCTGTGACCTGCAGCAGTCTCTCAACAAAATCCTGACCGTATACAACTCGTTCGACTTGGCTAAATTCCTCAATTTCACTCGCTAGTTGTTCAATTAGCTGAGGGCTAGTTGCTTCAACTACAAATACATCATTTAAGGGATTTTCCTCTCGAACCGACTCAAAAGCCTGTCCATTATCACCTAAACTATCAATGAGATTACTTAATCCATCATCTTTTCCTAAGAAGGTCACATCCTGTACTTCAGATAATCCTTCTATATTTGCTCGGAGTTCATCTTGCTGTTCTTGGTTTGCCGTTAGATCTATGTATGTTCGTATTTCAACATCATCTTCGACCTGTGTAGCCATATGATTCATATTAAGAATGAGTAGGATAAACATTCCTACCACTAGAAGCATGACAGCAACAGCACTAATAGATGCAAATGTCATCCAAGCCGTTACGTCCTAAGTTCTTCGTTCCTTCTTTTAAATGGCGGCCGACGGTTCTAAACTTCATAACCGTAGTTCCCCCTTAACTCATCACGTACAACTCGACCACTTTCGATTGCAATAACTCGACGCTTTAATGTGTTTACAATGCTTTTATTATGGGTAGCCATAATAATAGTGGTGCCACGATGACTGATATCATCTAAAATGTCCATAATGCCCCATGCCGTGTCAGGATCTAGATTCCCTGTAGGCTCGTCTGCTATCAAAACTTCTGGACGATTCACAATCGCTCTAGCAATCGCTACTCGCTGTTGTTCGCCACCAGAAAGTTCATCAGGCAAGAATTTTGCTTTACCTTTTAATTTTACAATATCAAGAACTTCCATAACTCTTCGCTTAATTGAAGCGCTAGGCTCTTCAATTACTTCAAGAGCAAAGGCAATATTCTCGTAAACTGTTAAAGTAGGTAATAGTTTAAAATCTTGAAAGATGACACCGATGCGTCTTCTAAGCTTCGGAACATGTCTCTCTTTTATTGTACCTAGCTTTGTCTTATCAATAATGACATCGCCCTTTGTTGCTTTCTCTTCTCGATATAACAAACGAATAAATGTTGATTTACCTGCTCCGCTTGGTCCCACTATATAGACGAATTCGCCTTTTTCTATTTTAAGAGTCATACCATTAATTGCTTTAACATTATTGGAATAGACCTTCCATACATCATTTAATTCAATCATAAGATTCTTCACTTCCTTGCAGTATTGCTAAAATATCTTGTAGAAAAAACACTAATCCTAAAAGCTCTTGTCGTATTGCTCATTTATTATAACATCCATCAAGGCTTTGTATTATTACAGTTTTATTTCAGTTTGTGACATGTTATTGTTGAAACACTCTAATTACAAGGACTAAAGTCCCTAAAATGAATGATAGCTGCTTTTCTCCTTCAATAGTCACAAGGTATTTTTTCCCATTATAAAAGGATGAAACAAAGTGACTCTCATACGTTATCGCCCGGTTATTGTTGATTTTTAAAGCCTTCTCCTAGTACTTCAGTTGCGTTAGAAACAATGACAAAAGCATTAGGATCTGCTAAGCGAACAACTTCCTTGAGTTTTGTAACCTCATTTTGGTTCACTACACACATTAACACAGGTCTTTCCTCATTTGTATATCCACCATATCCACTGAGTTTTGTAACACCCCGATCAATATCCCGAAGAATATGTTGCCTAACATTCTCCTCATCTTTAGAAATGATATAAGCAATTTTCGCATAACCAAAACCCATCTGAACTAAATCAATTGTTTTACCCGTTACAAATAATGAAATTAACGCATAAAGAGCTAATTCCAAACCAAACACAATGGCTGATGAAATGACAACAAGTCCATCAATTAAAGCAACTGAAAGACCAGATGTTAGACCCGTGTATTTCTGTAGAATTTGAGCAGCAAGGTCCGTCCCCCCCGTGCTAGCTCTTGCTCTGAATGCTAATCCAAGACCTGCACCAATACCAATTCCACCAAAAAGCGCCCCGAGTAAAGGGTCTGTAAATCCAACATCCCAATCACGGGTTAAGAAGACTACAAACGGAAGAAACAGGGTTCCAACCAGGGTTTTTGTTCCGTAAGATAAACCTCCTAATAATAATAGACCTGCAACAAAAAGCGGAATATTAAACGCCCATTGAATATAAGCAGGCTCAATGCCCGTCAGATTAAAAACAATCGTGCTAATTCCACTGACACCACCAGGAGCAATTTGATTAGGTAATAAAAATAAGTTAAATGCAATCGCAACGATAGCAGAGCCAGCTAAAATATATAGATAATCGGCAATTAGCCGACGAGCAGTTTTCATACAAGTGTTCTCCTTCTATTCAAGTTGATATGTAAGTAAAAGTCCGGATGTAGTATAGCACTGCCTCCCCCTATTGTAAATGAGCCTCAAGTGACGCGGTAGCAGAGTGACGTATATCTTTAGTTTGTGCAAAAACTTTTAAAAAAGAAGGTGGTATGAAATTTTGGAGGGCGAGAACATCGGGTTTTAGCAAGACGGATTGAGGAGTGGTATGAGGTGAGGGAGAAAGCAAGAAAGAAATAAATCTGTTCATTAAGAAGGAGCACGTTTTAAACAAGAGCCCAGTCTTCATAGCAAGACGGATTGGTTGTTAAGCAAGGAGCGTATGCAAGAAAGAGCCGCTTCCAAATAAGAAGAAGCACATGTTTAACAAGAACTCAGCCTCCATACCAAGAACCCGAGCTCCATAACAAGATCCCCGCTCTGTTACCACCATGAACGGAGCAGCAGCGAGAGGAAGATCATAAAAGCATGACCCCCTGCCTAACCAAGAAGGAGCACGATAATAGCAAGAGCATCTCATTTAAAACCAGACGGATTGGTTGTTAAGCAAGAGCTTAGTGGAGAAAGCAAGAAGGAATCGCGTTTAATCAAGATGGATTAGGTGCAAAGCAAGAACATCGTTCTGTTAGCAAGAAGGAACACAGGTCAAGCAAGAGGCAGGTAATGAAATCAAGAAAGAATCCCTTCCAATTAAGAAGGAGCACGTATTTACCAAGAACCTTGCCTCCATACCAAGAACCCTAACTCCGTGCCAAGAGCCCAAGCTCCATAACAAGATCCCCGCTCTGTTACCAAGATGAACGCATCCCATCAAGACTTCATCCCATACTCACTATTCTAATCCTAAAATCCAAAAAAGAACGATCCTAAATATAGGACCGTTCGCAGTTGTTATTCATCACAGTGCCAGAGAAGAACGTAGGTACGCGTCAATAAACGGGTCAAGATCGCCGTCCATTACGGAACCAGTGTTGCCAATCTCATGGTTTGTTCTGTGGTCTTTTACCATACTGTATGGATGGAAAACATAGGAGCGGATTTGGCTACCCCAACCTATGTCTTTTTGTTCGCCACGAATTTCTGCTAGTTCTTGCTGTTGCTCTTCAATCTTGAGCTGATATAGCTTGGCTTTCATCATCTTCATCGCTTGCTCACGGTTTTTGATCTGTGAGCGTTCGTTTTGGCACGTTACCACTGTATTTGTGGGAAGGTGTGTGATACGAACAGCTGAATCCGTTGTATTAATATGCTGACCACCAGCACCACTTGCCCGGTACGTATCAACTTTTAAGTCCTCTGTTAATATTTCTATCTCGACATTTTCATCTAACTCAGGCATCACTTCACATGATACAAAGGATGTATGTCTGCGACCAGATGAATCAAAAGGAGAGATACGAACAAGTCGATGCACGCCTTTCTCAGCCTTTAAATAGCCATACGCATTATGGCCTTTAATTAATAGCGTGACACTCTTTACACCTGCTTCATCACCAGGCAAGTAGTTCATTGTTTCTACTTTAAATCCTTTTTGGTCTGCCCATCTCGTATACATGCGCAGTAACATGGAAGCCCAGTCCTGTGATTCCGTACCACCTGCACCGGGATGCAACTCAAGAATTGCGTTATTCCGGTCGTATGGTTCACTTAAAAGAAGTTGAAGTTCAAACTGGTCAATTTCTTTTACAAGCTCACCAACACCTGTTGCGAGTTCCGCTTCAAGTTCTTTATCTGCTTCTTCTTTTACTAATTCATAGGAAACTTCTAGATCTTCGTATGTTGTTTCCATTGCAAGGAATGTATCTACATGTTCCTTAAGACCATTTGATTCATTAATAACAGATTGAGCGGAATCCTGATCGTTCCAGAATTCCGGGTCCGTCATTTTTTCCTCTAATTCAGCAATTCGCTCTTGCTTCTCGTCGAGGTCAAAGTGACCCCCTAAAATTAATAATCCGCTTCTGTATTGAAGCAAGCTCTTGCTTAATCTCTACCATATCCATAGCTTTGGACCCCCGCAATTACCGTACCTGAATCTTATTGATTTTGGCCGCAGCAATTTTTATATTTTTTTCCGCTCCCACAAATACACGGATCGTTTCTTCCGATGACCTCACCTTTTTGGATTGGACTTTTCTTTGGTTTTTTATCACCTTGATCGGCACTTTGTTGAACGGCTTTTCCTTCTGCCACTTTTTGACGTTCAAGGTTTTGTTGTACTTGAGCTTTCATGATATACATCGCTACTTCTTCTTCAATCGCTGCAATCATCGTTTCAAACATCTCAAAGCCTTCAAAACGATATTCTCTTAATGGATCATTTTGACCATACGCACGTAAATGGATACCTTGACGTAACTGATCCATCTGATCAATATGATTCATCCATTTCCGGTCAACGGTACGAAGTAGAATAACCTTTTCAAACTCACGCATATGCTCAGGTGTGAATTGTTCTTCCTTCGCTTTATATGCCTGCCATACCTCCGCTTGTACAATTTCAATGATTTCAGGTGTGTCCTTGCCTTTTAGCTCTTGTTCTGTTAATTCATCTTCAGAGAGAAGCTGCGTATTCATATACGTCACAATGGCAGACAGATCCCAGTCTTCTTGTACTTCAGCTTCTGGAGTATGAAGCGTGACAACTCTCTCAACAACTGAATGCATCATGTCTTCTACAATTTTGCTTAAGTTATCTGATTCAAGCAATTCAAGTCGTTGTTTATAAATGATCTCACGTTGTTCACGCATAACATCATCATATTGAAGAATTTGTTTACGGGCATCAAAGTTATTACCCTCAACACGTTTTTGAGCCGTTTCTACTGCCTTCGAGACGATTTTACTTTCAATCGGCTGATCTTCTTCCATGCCTAGTCTTTCCATCATCGACCTCATGTTATCAGAACCAAATCGACGCATCAGTTCATCTTCCATAGATAAGTAAAATTGAGAAGAACCTGCATCTCCCTGACGTCCTGCACGACCACGAAGCTGATTATCAATTCGTCTACTTTCATGTCTTTCTGTACCTAAAACATGAAGACCACCAAGTTCAATAACACCTTGACCTAGTTTGATATCCGTTCCACGTCCTGCCATATTAGTGGCAATGGTTACGGCACCTTTTTGACCGGCATTTTCAATGATCTCTGCTTCACTCTCATGGTTTTTTGCATTTAAAACATGATGTGCAATTCTACGTTGTTTCAAATATTTAGAAACAAGTTCTGATGTCTCTACGCTAACTGTACCTACTAAAACAGGTTGTCCGGTTTTGTGCAGTTCTTCAATCTTAACAACCGCTGCACGGAACTTAGCTTCCATCGTTTTATAGATTAAATCAGGTTTGTCATCTCTTGCAATCGGACGGTTTGTTGGAATAACCATAACATCCATTCCATAGATGTTACGGAACTCCTCTTCCTCTGTTTTTGCCGTACCTGTCATACCTGCTAACTTTTGATACATTCTGAAATAGTTTTGGAAAGTGATCGAAGCAAGTGTCATACTCTCCTTTTGGATTTGCATACCTTCCTTCGCTTCAATAGCTTGGTGTAGACCGTCACTATACCGGCGTCCTTTCATAAGACGTCCAGTAAATTGGTCAACGATTACAACCTCACCGTCTTCAATCACATAATCAGAGTCACGTTGCATAACAACATGAGCCTTAAGTGATTGATTCAAATGATGATTTAGTTGCACATGCTTTTGGTCATATAAATTCTCAATACGAAACGCACGCTCAGCCTTATTTACACCTTCTTCTGTTAACTGAACAGACTTTGCTTTTTCATCAAATGTATAGTCCGTCTCTGATTTTAACATACGAATAAAAGAATTAGCTTGTACATAAAGCTGCGTTGTTCTTTCGACAGAACCAGAAATGATAAGCGGAGTTCTTGCCTCATCCACTAGAATGGAATCGACCTCATCCACTAATGCAAAATAAAGTGGTCTTTGCACCATTTGCTCTTTAAAAAGAACCATATTATCACGTAAGTAGTCAAAGCCAAGCTCGTTGTTTGTACTATACGTAACATCTGCTGCATACGCTTCTTGTTTCTCTTCTTTAGAAAGACCAGTCTCATTTAATCCAACTTCAAGGCCTAAGAAAAGAAAAATTTGTCCATATTTCTCCATATCACGGCGAGCGAGATAGTTATTCACTGTGACAATGTGAACGCCTTTTCCAGCTAAGGCATTAAGGTATACAGCCATAGTTCCCACAAGTGTTTTACCTTCACCTGTTTTCATTTCTGAAATATTACCTTGATGAAGGGCAACCGCACCCTGTACTTGTACACGATAAGGAAACTCGTTAATAACTCGACCGGCCGCTTCACGGGAAACAGCAAAGGCTTCAACTAGAAGATCATCTGTTGTTTCACCATCTTCAATTCTTTTCTTAAATTCTACTGTCTTATTTTTCAACTCATCATCAGACAGTTTTTTTATGTCGTCTGCAAGAGCCTCTATTTTGTCAACAATACGCTCATTTTTTTTCAATTGCTTTTGACTCGGATCACCAATGACCTTTTTTAATAGACCTATCATGGAACTCGTCCTCTCTTCCTTTTGCCTTCTTAGAAATCCCAGGCAAAATCACACTACAGTTAAAGCTTATTTTATCAGTTTAAATGAAGGCTTACAAGATGAACAGGTTGTCTAACACGTAATATGACACCAAAAAAAGACACGAGTTACCTCGTGCCCTTCATTTTTAACATATATTTAAGCTTCAGGCTCAATTAATCCATACTTTCCATCTTTACGACGGTACACAACATTTGTGTCTCCACCTTCAGCATTAGAAAATACGAAGAAGTTGTGTCCTAGCATGTCCATCTGCAAAATAGCCTCTTCCGCATCCATTGGTTTTAGATTAAAACGTTTTGTGCGAACTACTTCAAGTTCATCTTCTAATTCTAATTCATCGCCAGCTTCCTCAAGAGGTTCTAGCTCATTTTTGAACATATATTTTAGACTGCCTTCTTGTCTAAATTTTCGGTTTACCTTTGTTTTATGTTTGCGAATTTGACGTTCTAGCTTTTCAATGACCTTATCAATTGCTGCATACATGTCAGAGTGACTTTCTTCCCCACGCAATAAGAGCTGCGGCATAGGAATGGTCACCTCTACACCTTGTTGACTGTTAATCACTGATAGCTTGACATTGACATCCGCAACCGGAGTTGTGTCAAAATAACGCTCAAGCTTGCCTACCTTTTTTTCTACGTAGTCGCGAAGAGCTTGGAGTTACTTCGATGTTCTCGCCACGAATATTATAATTCATTAAGAACGCCTCCTTTATATGTATACATTAACACATACCCTTAACAAAAGCTCACTTAAACATCATTTTCTCTTTAAAATAAAAAAACCTGCCCTAGGGCAGGTTTTTGATTATTTAGCAATGATTCATTTCCTAAACCCAGGAATGTGAATTAAAGCTTTTCGACGTTAGAAGCTTGAGGTCCACGAGCACCTTCAACGATTTCGAACTCAACTTCTTGACCTTCGTCAAGAGATTTGAATCCTTCTGCATTGATTGCTGAGAAGTGTACGAATACGTCATCCCCATCTTCGCGTTCGATGAAACCAAAACCTTTTTCTGCGTTAAACCATTTTACTTTTCCTTGCATGCTTCACATTCCCTTCGTAACTTAATTCATGTGGTCTTTCCACGCTTTTAATATATCAGTGCTGTATATCAATGTCAAACGCTAGAGTACGGGTAATACCGTCAAAGTTTGATGATTTCTGACGATTCATCTTCAATTTATTGATAACGCTTTCTTTTGTATCAAGGGTTTCACATGCTTTTTCATAATATTTGAGGTCCTAATGATCTTAGCAAATAATGTCGAAAAATTTTCAAAGTTTGTTAGATAATTAGATAATATGATTCAATATACCTGTTGGTTTATATTGGGTATGTTTGTTACCATATTACATGTTGCCGAAATGTTTCAATTACTGAGAACCAGGGTAATTGATTCATGGATAATCTAACCAGTTAAGCAAATTACAACATAGGGGTGTTATAACATGAAAAAAGTAAAATGGTTTGTGACAGGTTTGGCTTGTACAGTTGCACTCGTTGCATGCGGAAATGAAGACGCAACCACAGAAGATGTCTCTGATGATACATCTAATTCTAGTCAGGAAGAAGAGACTACAGAAGCTGATGAGCAAGGAGAAGACATAAACGAAGATGCCAGGGCTATTCTTGAACAGTCTATAGAAGCAATGGATGATGTGAAAAGCTTTAGTATGGACATGAGCATGGATCAAACGATTGAAGTGGCTGATGAGGAACCGATGGAAACAGCTACTAAATTAAAAATGGACGCGATCCAAGAACCACTTAAGTTTTATCAAGCTATTGAAAGCCCTGACCCAATAACAGGTGAAACCTATGAAATTGAACAATATTTTGCAGATGGCGATATCTACACATTTGATCCAATGGAAGATCAATGGATGAAAATGTCTGGTGAGCTAATGGGCTTAAATGATCTTGAAGATTTAGACATGTCTCCAGAAGATCAACTTGAAACATTAATTGGTTTTGCCGACGAAATTACTGTTGAAGATGAAGGAGATCGATACGCCTTAACCATTAACGGTTCTGGTGATGAATTGAAGGAAATTGCGCAAGAATTAGCTAGCGCCGAAGCAGATCCAACTATGCAGGCAGAGATGAATCAAATTTTTGAAGGCATGAATATCTCAAAACTGGATTATGTACTCTACATCAATAAGGATACGTACTTCCAGGAAGAAATGAGTATGAATCTAGATATGCAAATGGATGCAGATGGTGAAAGCTTCACCATTAGTCAATCTTCTCACGGAACATTTAGTCAGTTTAATGAAATTGATGAAATCACTATTCCAAGTGAGGCCATAGAAAATGCAGTTGAGATGACCGAAGAAGACTTTGGTGCCATTGAAGGTGAATTGGATACGGAAGATGACCAATAAATAACACAAAATGCGGAGAAATCACTTCCTTTGATTTCTCCGCATTTTTTTATGTTTAAACCCCTCTTTTATCAAAAAATGCCCCATCAGTCATGCCTTCAAATGGTTGTTCGTATTTTCGACCTGTTTCTTTTTTCAAATGAATCTGTTGGAGGTCTCGACGAATTTGATTTTGGAGCATTAGAATCTTCGCCTGGAAAGAAGTGTTTTGCTTCAATACCTCGTCTCTACGTTCATGTTCGGATGGCTTCACTATGTAGTCAGCTAGTTGATCAATCAACTTACCTCGTTCAATTAAGCCATCATCCAAGGTTCTGATAAAATCCATTCGTTCTTCATCACCAGGTGGCAGTCCAGATTCAACATGCTTTTGGAGCTCAGCAGTTTGATGTAATAGCTGAGTTAAGATAGACATTAAGCTTGTCCGCCAGATCCATGTCGTTTTTGCCTGTCAATTTGAATGACCTGTTTCCATGTATCCCGGAACTCTACAACTAGCCCCTGTGCGTCATGTAATGCCTGCTGATCATTTTTTATATTGGCGTCTATTAATCGAGAAAGGATAAACTCATACATTCTAAGCATGTCCTTACCAACCTCGTTCTCCGCCTTGAGTGTCACCATCAATTCTCGGATGATGTTTTGAGCTTTTGTTAAATAAACATTTCGTTTTTCTACATCCTGGTCTTTCATTGCTGCATCTGCTTGATGGATAAACTTTAAGCACCCGTTATAAAGCATAAGTGTTAGTTCACCTGGACTTGCTGTATTTAACGCATTTTGCTTATAGGCAGATTGCATATACGATACGGCCATTACTAATCATCCTTTCAGCTCTGTTTCTTTTTAGCCATTACCCATTAGCTGTGACATGAGCATATCACCTTGATTGTTTGCTCGTTGAACAGCCGCTTCCATGGCATTAAATTGTGCCCAATACCGTTTCTCTTTTTGTTCTAGTCTCATCTCAAATGTTTGGATCCGTTTTTCAATATCGTTTAATTCTCTACCAATTGTAAATTGATGACTTTGTGCATAACCTGCGCCACCAGCTCGTTTGGAAATAGAGTCAACCGTAGTTGAAATTGAGCTACGCAATCTTCTGGCTAAACCTTGTTCACCAGATGTTTCTCCATCTGCATTAAATAGATCAAAAACTCCATCTGGATCCTTCTCAATCGCTGCTCTTAGTTTATCTTCATTAATTTCTAGTTTCCCTCTAGACATATAATCACTTGATGTCGTAATGCCTATTGTTGCAAGTTGGGAGAATTCACTGTCTGTTCCTGTTGAAACAGATTGATACAATCCTTGTCTCAATTGATCAAAGCTACCTCTGAGTAATGGATCATTTCGAAGGTGCCCGGCTCTTGCTTTCTCATCCAAGCGCTCCGCTTCTTTCTCAGACAATCCATCTCGTTCTTCTTCTGTTAATGGTTCAAAATCACGATTCCGTGATTCAGTCAGCTTTCCATTTACATGATCAAGTAATTCATTATATTGTTTGACAAACTCTTTAATCGTATCGACAACAGAATCTACATCAGTTGATGCATTCAGAACAACCTCTTGATCAAAGGTATCTTTTAAAGTAACGGTCATTCCACTGATCGTAAAGGAATTTGTTCGACGCTCTGTCTCAAGTCCATTTACTGTGAAGGTAGCATTTGTTCCTGCTGTTTCTTCACCATCTAGACTAAACGTATTTGTCATCAAACCGCCGACAAATGACATTTCGGGTCCACCTTCATTATAAACCCCTGTGTCCTTGCGTGTTACGGAGATTCTACCACTATGGTCATCCCAGAACATATTCACTCCAGCATTCGAATCGTTAAAGCTTTTCATTACCGAATCAAGCGTCTGAGAATCCGTGAAAATAAATCGCCCTCTAACCGTTTCACCATTAGCATCTACCGTATCTACACCGGCCGTTGTGTAGTTCTGTTTATATTCAACTGTGAAGTTTTCTTTAGGTTCTTGTCCTTCAGAAAATATTAGTTGTCCAGTCGATTGATTAACTTCAGCTGTGTACTCTTCTCCACTCGCCCCAATGATTTTAACATCATGAACATTCTTAACTCCAATACTATACGACAGCTTTGATTTCGCACCCTCAGCAGGTGTGGTATACGTAAATGACTTCTCTGAATGATCAGCAGCATACGTAACATCAACAGTTGTTTTGCCTGTTGATGCTTTGGCAAAAGTCATCTTGCCTGTATCATCTATACGTACCTGTCCATCATTTAGTTCAGCATTCGCATCTGTTACAACATCCATCGTTTTTCCGTTCACTTTCACCACCACAGCATTTAAATCCGTGGGTGCAACTTTTAGTTCGGCTTCAGTAGTTCCAGAATCAAGAGAAATTCTCTCCGTTCTAATTCCACCTGACTCCCATTCAACACCTGTAGTAAAAGAATTATCCAAATCTTTTAACGTTGAAGTAGAGGATTTTGTACCTTCTCCAACCTTAATAATTGAAGAAGAACTTGAATTTGTCGCAGACGTTGCTAGCTTCGAAACTTTCGATAGCGTAAATGACGTATTCCCTATATTAGAACTAGCAGTAGCTGTAACTAGGCTAGAGTTAGAACTTTCTACTTTTCTTTTTTCATGACAGAACTTCTCATTAACGTATCAAAAATCGAGTCACTGAATGTACGGAGCTTTAAGTTGATCTCACGGTAATCTTCCATTTTCCATTCTAATTTGGACTGTGTTTTTACTATTTTATCAAGTGGCATACGTTCTGCTCTCATTAAGTCTTTTACAATCTGGTCGATGTCCATACCCGTGGCCATTCCACTTAGACGCATCATTTATACTTCACCTCGAATTTAATTAATCTCTATAGCTTATATCGGTTTCTATCTTATGATGATTTAGCCGGCCGCAAAAAAAGAGAGCAACGTTCAATTCGCTCTCATCACACTCTTTCATCTACAATTAATCCTGCGTTTTTCAACATTGAGGCTACCATATCCAAAAATTCTTCAGGTGGGATCTCTTTTACTACTTCTTTCGTCTGAAGGTCCACCACTTGCACATATATACGATCCAAATCCTTATGCATGTTAAATTTAATAGAGGTTGGTGTTGTACTAAGTAGATCATTCATACTCTCAATCTGGTTCTCTACATCATTTAGTGCCTTTTCTTGATTACCGAATGGCGGTTTTGGATCAAACTGTCCAACTGGCTTTTGTTGGTGATTAGCTTTGACTACCGCTTGAGCACGATTTACGTCAGGTATTGTTGGTGAAGTTGGTTGAATGTCCATAATATTCTCCTCGTCGTTTAAATTTGCAAATGTCTTGTTCTCATCTCATTGACTTTATCGGCAAAAGAAACAAAAAGGTGAAGAATCATGTATCTACTTATAGCTTAGGAAGTACTTCTTTTAATTGGTCAAATGAAAATTCATTTACTGCCTCTGCATTTTCTTGTTGTATTGTTATATAAATTTCTTTTCTATGAATATCAATATGACGTGGCGCTTGAATTCCAATTTTAATCTGATCGCCTTCTATAGCTAAAATTGAGATCTCAATATCTTCTCCAATTTGGATATGCTCATTTTTCTTACGTGTTAATACAAGCATCATTTAACCTCCTTCTGGTGCACTGGCTTAAAGATGGCATGTTTTGTATGGTAGATCGATTCATTCGTGAATACTTGCTTTCCAATTTTTGAATGAGTATTAACAATAACTGGCGCCTGTAAGTTTGCAGTTGTTTGTTCAAATGGATCTTGAACGGTCAACAGCACATATACAGCAACATCTTCTTCTTTCTGTATCTTTAATTGTTTAATCGTTGAATCAGAAAGCTCTAACTGGTAATCCGGAATATATTGAAATGGAGACACTGTAATAAAAGCTACTTCAGGTTTCTCTGTTGACTGTAAAACAAAAAACGGAGTTCCTTCATCAAAAGGTAACAGTACGTATTTTTTTTGATCCTCAAAAGCAGGAAGACCTGCTGGAATTATAATCTGTTCATTTTCATGAATCGAAATCTCACCAAAGTATTTAGAGTGAATGTTCATTTATCTCATCCTTTTTAGACATGTTTTCTCTTAAGTATAGGGAGTTCCGCACTGATGAATCAAGAAAAATCATTACTTTTTCTTTTTGAATTGTAAATAGAATTGAACCCGAAACAAAAAATGTATATTTTTTCGAAAAAGTTGAAGGGTTTTGGCGGCTTATGTAGAAACTATTACTATAGCCCTGCATAAATCGTAATTCCAAAGGAGTATACCTCGTGTCAAAATCCCCACTATCAAACCAAAAACTACATTGTACGTATTTAACCTGGCATACTCCAAGTTCAATCTATTCATATGAGGCAATGCCGATTTTGACTGGCGAAAGGTTAGAGCCCTCACTCGCAGACTACTATTATGAACACTCCCAATTATTGATTCAGTGTGAACAACAAGAAAACTCTCTGCAGGCTCTAGTTCATGTAAAAAAAGACTTTTATCATCGTCCACAATTTATTCATAGTCTGTCTAAAGCTTTTTCCTCATTAGACAGAGTCAACTCTCAACTCATAAATTTTTGTGGAATTATCATCTACGACCCAGTCCATTGCATAAACATTAAAACCTTTAATCAAGTTGCCAATACTAGTCAGATTTGCGAATTCAGTGTATACCCATTTTCCCTCTACAAATGCTAATAGCGAATCAACGCCACCTGATTCGACGTTATCTTTTGAGAGGGTGATAGGTAACGCTAGGTATCCTTATATGTTTGATAACTTACAGGTTGAAGCCGAAGCTGCTTACGAAGTTGCATCAAATTTTTATCTTTCCATCCTCTAGGGCCTGTAAGTTGCAGTAGTCGTCCGAATTTAATTTTTTTAATATTCTTCATACTCGGACATCGGTTTGAATAGAAGAAAAGCAGCCGTTCCCGCGGCTGCTTTTTCACATTCAAGAACTCGTCTCTACTGAGAAGGAGAGCGAGGGCTTTTGCATCGTATAAGTATTCACGTTCCATTTAGGTATACCAATTTTTACAGGGTGTGGTGTTGCATTAATCTCCATTTTGGCAGTTGGAGCCTGAATATCAAGTCTGCCTGGCTGCACTTGAATGCGCACTCGATCAATGGAATGTGGCATATACGCAATATTGCTCATTGCAGGCATCTGCTGACTCTTTTGCTGAGCCAGTTGAGCGACCGTCACTCCTCGCTCTATTTTTGCAAGTTGATTGCCTTCTTCTGCCTTTGAACCAGCATATTGTTGAACGGAAGCACGTCCCTTTGCCGCCCAATCTGCCGCTAGCTGTGTAACACTTTTTAAATTCGCCTCAGCAAATGCTTTTGATTGGTCGATATATAAGCTTGCTGCCTCTTGACTGATACTGAGATAATCTGAACCGCTTTTACGAATAGAGAGGTCCGCTGCACCTTGATCTATGTTCATTGGAGGGCGCACAGACTGCATACCGATCTTAGCATCTGTTGAATGAATGTGAACTTGACTTGTGATCATCGGACTAGCTTACCTTAAAAAATCCATAAGGGACGGCTGCATAATTCGGGCACCTGAAGCAAGCGCAACTCGATTAACATTTTCCGCCATAACCAAGTTCATGATAGTTTCTTCTATATCAACATCTTCATTATTCGTCATCATTTTTTTCAAATTAACGTCTTGATCTTCAAGTCTTGTGACCATCATGTCAATTCGATTTAGACGAACACCCACTTCAGAGCGCTCCGAGACAAACGTTGCGTGGTGATTATCAATGTCCGTAATATAACCAGAGAGGTCGCTACCTGTTGTGTTTGGATCCTTTAGTGCCGCTTCTAATCGAGTGATATCCCCAAAAAGAGAAGCAGAAAAGAGATCACTACCTTGAACATTAACAGGGATCTTAATGCCTTTGTTCACCTCTATTGTAACGTCCTGTGTATTCTGAGATACTGCACGATTTTCAATAGTTGCTACTTGACTCAGTTCTACGTTTGTTGAAATTCCTCCAGCTTCTGGACTGGTAAATGTAACTGTCGGTCCATCATCCTCTGTGGTACGAATCGTCAGTAGAACTCGATCCTCTTCGTCAATGTTCTCTCCAAATTGGCGCACATCCTGAAAGGTGAATTCACCATTTTCTCCCTCAAGATAGCGGAAATTCTGCCCATTATATACAATGGTGAAATCTTCGGGAGCCGCTCCTCTCTCTAGTGGACCAACCCCTGCCTCCATAATGGCATCCTTCATAATCGGTGCTTTATCTGTGTTTGCTCCGTTAAACAAATACCGATTATCTACCTTCGAATTGCCTAAGTCTTGCATATATTGTTTCAGTTGACCAATTTCCTTGGCTATATTTTCTCGTTGACCTTCATCATATGTATCATTTGATGCCTGCACAGCAAGTTCAGAGATACGTTTTAAGATCTGAGAACCCTGATCTAGTACACCCTCTGAATGGTCGAGCCAGTTCTGGGCTTCACTAATATTTCGTTTAAATTGACCTATTTCTGATGAAGCCTGACGATGTTGAAGACCTTTCATCGCAATAACCGGGTCCTGTGACACTCGCGTAATCCGTTTACCTGTTGTTAACTGGTCTTGCAGCTTGCCTAGTTGGTTATACCCTTGGTTAATATACCTCATCGTGTTAGCTGATAGCATTTGTTGAGTGACTCTCATTATTCAACCTCCTCTCTTATCGTCCTACTACACCCATACCATTAATGATTCGATCCAACATTTCATCTGCAACCGTAATACTTCTTGCTGCTGCGTTATAAGCATGCTGGTATTGAATCATCATTGTTAATTCCTCATCCATAGAGACGTTGCTGACTTCTTGGCGTCTGCTATCAATTGAGAATAAGAGTAAATCAGAATTTACATAGTTTTGTGCTGCTTGTTTCCCTTTGCTACCCATTTGACCAACAAAATCGCGATAAAAAGTTCCGATTTGTTTTGATTCCGTACCAAATGAAACTTTTACATCCCTTATCTCTGAGATTAATTGAGCATTTGTATGGTTTCCAGTTATCGCTTTTGGTGTTCCATCTTTAAAGTTGTTATCATTCGAAAGAAAAGCTTGGATGGCCGTATAATCAAGTGGACTCTGCTTAAGTAACTCCTGATACGCTGTTTTATCAACAAGCGAATCTAGATTTACCCCTAGTGAAGCAATGTTATCTGTGTTAGCCAAAATCTCTTCATTTACCGTAAGAGAAAAAGGAATTCCATCATCTGAGAAAGTAAAGAAATCTCCACCTAACTCCATTTGTCCACCTGCATTTGGTTCCTTATATCCAATGGAATGAACGGCATTTACTTCACGAGCAAAAGCCTGCGTCACATCTTTTAGTTGATTTAAAGCCCACACATAATCGCCTTCAATTGAATTTGGATCGGTGCTGTCCTCTAAATAACCAAATGCTTTTATTAATCCGGACCATTCCCCTTTAGCAAGATCACCTGCGTCAAGGGTTGTTGTTTCTGTGCCTTTTGTTACAGTCATACTCGAAACCTCTTCAAAATCGGAATCATTATAATTAATGGAGAAGGATGCTACGTTAGAAGGATCGTTGTACGTGACAAGTTCCGTTCTTGAACCGTCTGCTCCACGCATCGTGATAGTCGCAGCACCCTCTGCTACCTTGCTAGCTTGTCCACCACTTGGTGATCGAGTAACCGTTATATCAATTAAATTTGATAGCTGATCTATTAAAGCATCCTGTCTATCATATAAATCATTAGGTACATATCCATGAGGTTCAACACCACGTATTTGCACATTTATTTCATTAATCGAGTCCAAAAGAGAATTAATTTCTCTTTGTGTAGCATCTATCTCTTCTTTAATTTGTCCTCTTGTTTCAACTAAATCCCGTGCCACACTATTAAAGCTTTCAGCAATGGTGTTTGCTTCTTCTTTTAAGACGCTTTTGCTTTCTTTTCCAGATGCAAGATCACTCCATGCATTCCAGAACTGATTCAATTGTTTTGAGATATTACTTGATTGTGCTTCAGATTCAGGCGTTTTAAAGGATTCGTTAAAAATATCCTCCATACGTTCAAAGCTTTTATAAGAAGCATGCCAAAAACCTGAATCGGCTGCTCTGCTACGAAATTGTACGTCCAAAAACTGATCTCGTATACGTTGAATTGAACCACCCTCAACACCAGTTCCAATTTGACCAGGGATGGATGGTTGGTTCATTCCAGCAGTTGGAAAGGCAGTGGTCGGGTTTAGGTTCACCCTTTGTCGTGAGTAACCTTGTGTATTTGCGTTGGCTATATTATGGCTTGTTGTTTGTAAGCCATAACGCTGAGCATTAATTCCACGTCTGGCCGTTTCTAATCCAAAAAAAGTTGATGACATGCGTGCCTCCTTATTTCTCTAAGCTTTTGAATCAAATAATGATCGTCCGATTCCTTTATCTGAACCTTGATGATCTGCTGTATATTGAAAATCTTCAGCTGACGGCGCCAATAAATCGAGTGAAACATGAACATACTGAAGCGCATCCTGAATGAGTAGTTGATTTTGATCATTTTTAGCTTTTACCTGAAAGACTAATTCAGTTAACTCATTATATACATCGGTTAAAAGCGATTTTTCTTCACCATTAATTTGGTCAAGCACCATAGAGAAGGTATGCTGATCAGTTGGTAGATCCTTTGAATCAAGCAGGTCGGTTACCGCTTTCATACGAATTGATTCCGTCACCTGCATTCGATGAACAAGCTTTGTTTCATTCCGAACAAGCGCTTCAAGTTCTATTGTGTTTTGTTTAATCAAACATTCTTTTTTCTGGTCAGCTAACTGGTTTAACTGTTCATGTAAGTCAACCAGTTCAGTCATAGTAGTTACGAGATGTTGTGTAGACATCATAATCCTCTCCTACTGTTTCCAATAATCATAGAATCTCTCTGCTGTTTTTTTAGCATTCACTTGATATTCACCAGACTCTATTTGTTTCTTAAGTTCTTCTACTCTCGCCGCTCTTTTTGCATCTTCTTGTTTGCTTAATTGCAAATCAAGGGCTTCAGATGATATTTCGATCTTATCTTTTTTTTCTTTAGAAGTCATAAGCTCCTCTTGAGACGACGGTTTTGTTCGTGGTGATGACGCCGACTGGATCGTTGAGTATGGATTAATTTTCATTTAATTTCCCTCTCTTTCCTTATTCGATCAAAGAAACTGATTTAATCGGCTCTGCGTTGCTTGTTTATCGGTTACTTCTTTATCTTGTGGCTGTTTCCCTTTTAGAGAATCCAACTCTTCCTCTAATTCACGTTTACAAGTAGAACAGATTCGGTTCATCTGTATCATTTTTCCACAGGACTCGCATGGATACCCCAGGTTTGGAAAGGATGTTACTATGAGTCGTCCTTCACGAATAAATTGACGAACCCGGCGCTCCTCTACTTCTGTATGTTCACATACATCCAGTAAGGTAGCCATTCTATTTTTCTTTTGCCTCATGTATAATGAAACCTTTTTATAGTCTTCTTCCTGCTTGCGATAACAGGAGGTACATAAAGGACGAAGAGTCTGAACAAACAAAGACCCGCATTCCGAACAGTTCGCTAACTCACCCATGAATACCTCTCCCTTACTTACATCTTACCTGGCTACGGTCAAAGATGCGACCGTTTGTGCACCTGCTTTTTTTAATGTTTTAGCGGCTTGTCGCACGGTTGTGCCTGTAGTATAAATATCGTCTATTAACACTACTTTATTTAATAGGTCTTTTTCAGCGATTTCTTCTACATAAAAAGGACTATCTTGAACAAGCAAGATCCGATCGTTTCTTGATTTTTTGCTTTGTTTTTCTCGATCAATTCTACCTAATGTCATGGTGTTACACCTCCAACTTTCTATCAACAATTCGACTTGATTAAATTCACGTTCTTCTAAACTTCTTTCACTTAAAGGTATTGCTGCTACAGTATATTCTTGATAATGTCGTTGGTATTGTTTATAGAGGATTGAAGAAAAATATCGTGCAGCTACAGCATCGCCATTAAACTTAAATTGGGCAAACCACTCCTTCAAAAACTCGTTATAAAAAAGCAAGGAGTAGTTTCTCTCAAGTAGATCTTTTGTCTCAACCCTTTTGTCCCATCTAATACAATCAAAGCATAGACTATCCTTTTGTAGTCGTTTGCTTAGTTTGTCTAACGAGCGTGAGCAGGAAAGACACCTCGGACCATTAATACATTCTATTTTCTCCTCGCACTTATAACAGAGGTAGCTTGGTTGTTTATTCATCAGAATGTGAGACCAGCTCGGCCGTTCATAAAAAGAATCCAAACACTTTAAACAGCGTGTCATGCTTGCACCTCTTCCTCATTCATTTTCCTAATGTGATTGATTGCAGCTTGCATAGCTAAGGTCTTACCATAATGAAAAAACACAGCATCTCCTGTTGGTGCCAAATGATCTCTGCCTACTCTTCCGGAAATTTGCACAAGTGCTGATTCCGTAAACAAATCTGCTTCTGCACCGAGTACCGCAATATCCACTCGTGGAATCGTAATACCTCTCTCTAATATGGTCGTTGTGATAAGCAGCGGCAATCTAGCCGCTCTAAACGATTCAATATGCGTATGTCGATCTTCTGATGCTGAATGAACCGCCGCATGACGAATCTGGTGTGTCGTTAATACAGCTGATACTTGATCAAGAACATAGATGGAAGGTACAAAGAGCAATGCTGGTGTTCTTTGATTAACATGTTCAATAATCCATTGCATCACGACTTTTGGTACCCTCTCTTTTTGTAGCGCTTTTTTCCAGTTTCCACACCAAACCATTCGTGGAACAGGAAGGTCATACCCATGATAACGCCTTGGAATACGCACAACTCTAAGGTTCGCCTCATTTCTTAATTCCTTTGAAGGCGTGGCGCTAAGATAAACCTCACAAGCATCCGTTTTCTTAGCTTGCAACACACCATACTTTAAACTTGGATCAAATGTATACGGAAAGGCGTCGACTTCATCCACAATCACAACATCAAAAGCTTGATAAAATCGCATCACTTGGTGAGTGGTGGCCAAAATGAGGGGAGCAGACGTATCTTCTTTTGTATGTCCGCCGTACAACGCAGCCTGTTTGACTTCAGGAAAGGCTTTTTTAAACCGGGGAGCTAGCTCTTTGACTACATCTGTTCTAGGTGTGGCTAGAAGTACTCTCTTTCCTGCTAATAAGGCGGCCTCAATACCATGAAAAAGTACTTCTGTTTTTCCAGCTCCACATACTGCCCAGACTAAAATCGAAGAATTCTCTTGAATAGCTTTTATCACTTGATTAGAGGCATTACTTTGCCCTGTTGAGAGTGTACCTGTCCATTGAAGGGGTTTAGAAGGAATGACGTACGTTGGAGTTGGAGCTTTCCATGTATAGAGACGTGTCGTGGAGGAGATTTTACCAAGTGCTAAGCAGTGACGGCAATAGTAGATGTGTTCTTGTTTAAGAGGTGAGTTGAATCGGCCAAATAATGAGGGGTCTTTGTTGCCACAGCGTTTGCACATATGATGAGGAGAACTTGTGAGACCTTGAGTGTGTTGAATGTATCCGGCAAGTTCATGTTCTTCGAGGATACTTTGAGGAAAGGGGATTTCTTTTTGTGTGAGCCTACGGCCGGCTAAAAACCGGCGTAGAGGCTCCCATGGTACGTTTACTAGTTTATGATCAGGCAAAGACTTCACACTCCTAAATACATGGTTACTGCAGCAGATCCCAATGCTACCTTCTCCTAGATGTGTACCGATTACTGGCCCAAAGAAACTGATAGAGATCGGGATATCTGTGTGTATCCCTTTAAGCATTGATACTATTTCCTGTGCTTTTTCTATACGGTTTGCATGAATAACGGTTATTTCTGTTACTTTGCGAGAGTCTGCATCCTCTTTTAACAGATCAAAGATTCGAGAGAGTGCTTTTTTCTCTGTACGTACTTTTTCATAAGGGACAATTTCTCCTTCAACAAATTGAAGGATCGGCTTGATTTTTAACATATTGCCTACGATTCGCTGTGCACCACTTAATCGTCCACCACGGTGCAAATGATTCAGATCATCCACCATAAAATACGCCATCACACGTTGTTTAAGATCTTGTAAATGCTTGATAATCTCTGCTGCTGTTTGTCCGTCTCTTGCTAGCCGCGCTGCCTCTAAGACAAAATAAGATTGAGGCGCACAGCTTATTTCGGTATCAAACCCTAAAATCTCGACACCTTCCACCATATCATCAGCACTAAGAGCTGTTTGGTACGTTCCACTTATTTTAGATGATAAGTGAATCGAAATAATTTCTTCATATCCGTCCTTCGCCAATGATTCAAATAACTGGACAAAGTTCCCGATTGCCGGCTGTGAAGTAGTTGGTAACACTTCATTTGCTGCCATCTCTTGATAAAATTGCTCCGTGCCTAAATCAACTAGCTCTTGATAGGCTTCGTTCCCTATTACTACATTTAGGGGAATGATATGAATATCTTGTTCCTTAGCGGTTTCATCCGATATGTATGCGGTACTGTCTGTAACAATCGCTGTTTTTTTCATAAGGTTCCTCACTTTTAATGTAACTTTGCTGCCATCTCTTGATAAAATTGCTCCGTGCCTAAATCTACTAACTCTTGATAGGCTTCGTTCCCTATTACTACATTTAGGGGAATGATATGAATATCTTGTTCCTTAGCCGTTTCATCCGATATGTATGCGGTACTGTCTGTAACAATCGCTGTTTTTTTCATAAGGTTCCTCACTTTTAATGTAACAATGTTAATCTCTTCCTAATGTACCGTGATTTTAGAATAGATTCAAGACAATCAATAATAAAAAGAGAGAATCCATTTAAATAAATGAATTCTCTCTCAATCATTACCTAACAACCACATAACCTTTTTTAATGGCTTCGACTACTGCTTGCGTCCGGTCGTTTACGTTCATTTTTTGTAAGATGTTACTTACATGGTTTTTAACGGTCTTTTCACTTATATATAATGTTTCGCCAATTGCTCGGTTACTTTGGCCATCCGTCATTAATTGTAAGACTTCACATTCACGACGAGTAAGGATGTGCAAAGGCTTTCGGTATTCTACTTCTCTAAAACCAATCGATTCCTCATGCTCCTCATCTTCTTTTGCAAGTCGACGATATTCTTTAATAAGATTATGCGTAACCTTTGGATGGATGTACGCACCACCAGAAGCGACAACCTTCACAGCTTCAATAAGTGCTTCGGCATCCATTTCTTTTAATAGATAGCCTGAAGCTCCCGTTTTTAAGACGTGAGTCACATAGGTCTCGTCATCATGAATTGAGAGTATGAGAACTTTAACATGAGGAAATGCTTTAACTAGATCTCTTGTTGCCTCTACGCCATTCAGCTTAGGCATATTAATATCCATTAGAATAACATCAGGACTATGTTGTCTCACAAGTGAAACCGCATCGGCTCCATCTTCTCCATCCGCTACCACTTCAAAGTTATTTTCTAAAGCAAGAATTCGTTTAACACCTTCTCTAAAAAGTTGGTGGTCATCAATGATGACTATACGTATGTTCTTTTGTTCTGTTTCATTCAATGGTATCACCTCTCTGAAAACCAGTAATAGTAGTTGTTTTAAATAGCATGCACTTTTGTGTATATTCTTGTTGGTGTGTTAGTTAATTGGAATATGAATAAAAACAGTCGTACCAACCTTTAACTTCGAATGGATTTTCAACTCACCTTTTAACATATTCACTCGTTCTTTCATTCCTAGTAAACCAAATGATCCTTCCACTTGTTGGGAAGTATCAAAACCTTTGCCATCATCTCTAATAATCATTATAACCATTGATGGTTTGATTTCAATTTTCACTTGTATTTCTTTCGGTTCAGCATGCTTAGATGCATTCTGAACCGCTTCTTGAACGAGGCGGAACATTGCAACTTCAAATTGTTGGGATAATCGATGTTCTCGTCCAAAATGGCGAAAGATAACAGGAATGTTATGACGTTCTTCAAATGTAGTTAAGTACTTTGATAACGTTGGTACAAGGCCTAAATCATCCAATGCCATTGGGCGAAGATCATAAATGATTCTTCTGACCTCAGCAAGTGATGCTTTCACCATTTTTCTTAAATCCCTAATTTCAACAAGCGCAGCATCCATACCATCCTCCAAGAAAACTCGTTCAACAAGCTCAGAACGGAGAAGGACATTTGCCATTGTTTGTGCCTGGTCCATCATGAATTTCCCTAGAGAGTCTTCTTCGCTCTTCTTCTTGCGCCTCGATAATCTGTAAGCCAAATGCCTGTTTTTCTCTGGCATCCTTAAGAGCTTCGCCTACTTGTTTCAAATCACTCGTTAAGAAATTGTACACAACCGTCATTTGAACAGCCAGTTGCTCGGCATGTTCAATGGTTTCATTCAAATTAATTAATCTTCTTTCAATATCATCTCTTCTCTCTCTTAATTGCATTTCCTCTTGTTGCAGAACAGCTAATTGAACTTGATATTCATTTGCCTGCTCATATACTGCTCTAACTTCTTCACTACTATATCGGTTAAAAGCGCGACTAACTTCAGCTAATCGATTCCTGGCAAATTTAGAGTGCATCTCTGTTTTATCATGCTTCTCAATAATGTCAGCTACTTTAATCCGAACATCCTTTAACTGACTTTGGAGTGTTTCATATTCCTGTCTGGATGTTTCTCCAATATCAAATATTTTTTCCCGGCTTGTCCCAACCGAGTCCAAAGTATGAGTAATAATGTCATCTAACATATTTTTGTTTGCAATCAGTAGTCTCACTCACCTTTAACGCTTTAAAGGAAAATCTAGGACCTATTACCCTCCCACTTTCCTTGCGCCCTTCTACTTTATTGGCTATCCTAATCATACAACACTAAAGTAACTAGTCGTTTTATTAATTTTTCCCAAAAATCGATTATATTAGTCTTTATCTAGTCGTTTTAACAGTGTTATCGTAACAGACCATTATTACATAGGGATTTCGCCTATTTGTAAAACTATGAAAAAAAGAGGAGAAGTTATATGCAACCTAGCCATTTAACGATAAATGATAACGGGACACATGAAATAATCATTCAAAAGTCTCGTTTTATTTCACACTTCAAGCACACAACAACAGAAGTAGAAGCACAGACCTTTATCTCAGAGATAAAAAAACAGTTTGCTAGTGCCAATCATAATTGCTCAGCCTATGTCATTGGGGAGAATAATGATCTGCAAAAGGCAAATGATGATGGCGAACCATCTGGTACTGCAGGTGTTCCAATGCTAGAAGTCTTAAAGAAAAGAAACGTACGAAATACGACTGTTGTTGTCACTCGTTTTTTTGGCGGAATCAAGCTTGGCGCCGGTGGACTTATTCGTGCATATAGTCGATCTGTAAGTGATGGGATGAATGCTGTAGGTCTTATTCAGCGACTACTCGTTAATGAAATTTCCATTACATTTGAGTATGGCTGGTTAGGAAAAATGGAGAACGAACTCAGACAATCCCCTTATCCAATTAAATCATTTGATTATGCTGAAGCAGTGCAAGTTGTCCTATACATCCAGCCTAAGGACTTACAAACGTTTAAAGAATGGATAACTGATTTAACCAGTGCACAGGTAGTTATAAAAGAAGGCTCTAAGACCTATCTTGACCTAGACTTCCCAACAACCTCTATTTAAGTTGAGTAATCATAATCCGGACTGCCTTTTCCATTTCTTCATATGAAAGGCTTGGATTTTTAGAGTGAAGACTCATCTCATGAGAGAATGGTATATGAACAAAACCTGCCGGGATATCTAACTCCCTCTGTTTAAGGGAATGGAGCATGCTATACATCACTTTATTGCATAGATATGTTCCAAGCTGTATTTGAAATACTTGCAGGAATATTCTGCTCGTGTAATGTTTCTACAAAGCTTTGGATAGGAAGAGTAGAGAAATAACAAGCCGGTCCATTCTCTAAAATAGACTCATCTTGAAGCTTCACCCCTTTATTATCAGCAGCTCCCCCTTGAATATTAATGGCAATCCGTTCCGGTGTAATATTAGACCTACCTGCAGCAAGCCCTAACATAATTACTGCGTCAGGATTTACTTCTTTCTCCGCTTCCATAAGTACAACTGTTGATTCGTCAAATGCCACAGGAAGAACTTTTCCAATAACTGTGAACTCACCAATTGTTTCTCCATTTAATTGCTTCACTATTTTTTCTGTAGGATTTGATGCATGATCTAAAAAAGGTTCAAATCCTGTAAGTAGTAGAGTTTTCATCATTAAATCGTACCTTTCTGACAATTTGTATGTTTATGTAATAATATGAGTATGCTTTATTCTACGATTGTTTTTATAGAAAAAGCAAGAACGTTTTAGTTTGCTCCACACAAACTAAAACCGCGGAAGGATAAGCTTCTCGCGGTTTTAGTACATTCTATGATTTACTATCAAATGCATCACGTAATCCGTCTCCAATAAAGTTAATGGCTAGTACCACTAATAGTATGCTTAAACCAGGTGGAAGCCATGTTTCAGGGTTGTTACGTAACACTCGGATACTTTGAGCTTCTGATAACATATTTCCCCAAGTAGGCGTAGGCTGAGGAATCCCTGCCCCAATAAAACTCAACCCTGATTCAATAATAATCATAATGGCCATCATAATCGTTGCATTAACAATGATTGGACCCACTGCATTGGGAATAAAATGTTTACGAATAATACGGAAATCAGAACAGCCAATGCTTCTTGCACTCATTATAAAATCTTTCTCTCTAATAGAAAGGAACGTACCTCGTAATACCCTCGCAATATTTGGCCAGTTTGTTAATGCCATAACGAGAATAAAGATCGTAATATTCATTCGTTCAAGAATGGACACAACTGTTAAGACCATTAAAAGAAACGGGAAGATTAGAATTAAATCTGTTAATCTCATAATTAATCCGTCTACCCATTTGCCATAATAACCAGCAATTGCTCCAAGAGTTCCTCCAACGATAACGGTTGAAAGCATTGAGAAAAAACCAATCATTAATGAAATACGTGCACCATAAACAAGTCTTGAAAAATTATCACGTCCTGAACCATCTGTTCCAAGAATATGCTCTGCACTTGATCGTTGCTCAATATTTAATAAATCCGCCCGGGTTGGATCATGAGTAGCAATCACATCAGCAAAAATAGCTACGATCACCATTAAGATCATGATGATAACTCCAACAATGGCAAGCTTATTTTTGAAAAAGCGTCGAACAGCTAATTGCAATGGACTAAGGCTTTTTTCTTCGTCAGGCACTTTATTACCGACAATGACGTCCGGTTGTCTGGAAAGCTCAGGCTCCATGATTATTCACCTCAATCATAACGAATTCGTGGATCAGCCACTGCATACAAGATGTCAGCAAGCAGATTTCCTAAAAGAGTAGTCATGGCAAGAATTAAGTTGATTCCCATAATAACCGGATAATCACGGTTGGATATTGAACCAACAAATAATGTACCTAACCCTGGATAATTAAAGACGGTTTCTACTAATACTGCACCACTTAATAGTGTGCCAAACTCTAATCCTAGTAATGTAATAATTGGGATTAGGGCGTTTCGTAGCGTATGCTTATACAATACCGATCGGTTGCCTAAACCTTTTGCTCTTGCCGTTCGAATAAAATCACTTCCACGCAGCTCAAGCATTTCAGTCCGCATGTAACGCATATAAATCGCTGTACTCGCAAGCCCCAATGTAAAGCCTGGTAGAATCATATGTTTTAACTTGCTTCCAATATAATCTAAACCAGTTAAATTTGGTGCAGATATTGAGCCCTGTGAAGGTAACCATCCTAAGCCAAATGAAAAAATATAGATTCCAAGCAAGGCTGCAAAAAAATTGGGGATAGCCAGTCCAATAAATGCAAACGTTGTAGCAGAATAATCCGCAATTGAATATGGTTTTCTACTTGAATAAATTCCTATAGGGATTGAAATAACTAACGTGATAATTAAAGAGAATATAGATAAATTTAATGTATTTTCAAGCCGACCTCCAATTAAATCAGAGACAGATCGTCCTGTATGATGCATGGACATGCCAAGATCACCTGTTACCGCTCGTTTTGCCCAATTATAATATTGAATATGTATAGGATCATTCAAACCAAGTGCTTCTCGGCGTTCCTCAAGAACCTCTCTTGGAATATTCGGATCTAAATTTTCTCCACTTAATGCATCACCTGGCGCTAAGTACGCCATGAAAAATACAACGATACTTGCCAAAATTACCATTGGAATAAACTGAAGTAATCTACGGATGATATACTTTGTCACTTTGTTCACCTCTCTTATAATGAGAAGACGTATGGTCTAAAGCCATACGTCCTCCTGTACTGGTGTACTACTCAGTCCACTGCCATAAGTGAGTGTCATTTTTAAACGTAAACGGTTTAATAGTTACACCTGTCAGTTTACTATTCCAAGCATGAATTTCATTTTCTGAGTAAACCGGAAGTACTGGAAGCTCATCAACAAAATTCTGTGCCCATTCAACATATTTCTCTTGGCGGTACTCTTGTTCAAATGCGAATTCTGGATTCACTGCATCATCTAATAATTGATCAGAAGCTTCATTTACCCATCTTGGGTAGTTGTACGGAGCAGTTGATTTGTATAGTGATGATGGATCTGGGTCACCAGAATCTAATGACCAACCAGCCAAATACAAGTCCACATCTGTGTTGTTTTTCTCTACCAATTCAAAATGAGCTGGCGCTTCACGAGGAGTTTTAAGTTCTACTTTCAGACCAACTGCCTCTAGATCTTGTTGAATAATTGGTGCCATTTTTTCACGTGTTTCATTTCCTACAGGGTAATCAAGATTTAGTACAAGCTCGTTACCATCTGGATCTTCACGGAAGCCGTCATCATTAGCATCAACGTAACCTGCTGCTTCTAGAACTTCTTCTGCTTTTTCTGGACTATATTCATACCCTTCAATTACATCAGGATTGTACGCCCATGAAGCTTCAGGGAATGGAGCGTCAAGAACGATTCCTCGACCACCAAGTAAACCATTTCCTGCTTCAGGATCTCCAACAATACCTGAACGGTTAAAGGCATAAGCAATTGCTTGTCTTAATTCTTTATTATCAAGCTTTTCATTTACTTCCCATGTGCTTGGATCACTTAGTGATTCATCTGGTCCGTGATGAAGCTTGAAGCCCATGTATTGATAGCCAAGTTGAGGCTGCTCAAACAATTCAATACCTTCTAATTCATCAATCGTTGCAGCGTCTTGTGGTGCAACGTCACGAGGGATATAGTCAAGCTCTCCGTTTTCAAGCATACCAGCTGCTACAGATTGCCCAACAATCTTCCATGTGATTGTGTCAAGATGGGGAGCTCCTCCATAATAGTCTTCATTAGCTTCAAGAATGTATTGCTCACCTTCCATGTATTCTTTTAATTTAAATGCACCCGTACCAATAACTGATCCTGCATCACGAGATTCAGCTACTTCTGGGATTTCAGCAACTGGAATATCAGCAAATACATGTTCAGGAATGATCGCTAGCGCTGTATCCGATAGAGCTTTAACACTTGCTTCTTTGAACTTAAAGGTAACCGTGTAATCATCTACCTTTTCAATTCCTTCAAACTCATCTGAATCACCGGAGCTGTACTCCTCGTAACCAACTAAACTATTAACATAATCAACACGAACACCACCAGCTGTAACATAATCAGGGTCAGCAAGGCTTGTAAATGTAAAGACAACATCATCAGCTGTAAAGTCTTCGCCATCATGCCATTTAACATCTTGACGAAGCTTGTACGTTAGTTCAGTATTGTCATCATTAAAATCCCAATCTTCAGCTAATTGGGGGATAAAAGTGAATTCCTCATCTTGGCTAACTAAACCTTCATGTGTAATATCTAGAATGTGTGCATCGTATAGGGCTGTATAAAAAATAGGATTAAATAAGTTCTCTGGAGGAGAGAACATCGCAAGGTTTACGTTGCCACCTTCTACTGGACCACCGCTTGGTTCTTCAGTATCTCCACCGTCTGACGTTCCGCCACCTGAATCAGAAGGACTATCTACCGTATCGCCAGAGCAAGCTCCTAGCACCAGTCCTAATGAAAGTGCACCACTTAATAAATACCAATGTTTGTTTTTCATCAAATCCCCCTCACATCTTTTTCATTATTTTTTTAACACATGTTGCGTCTTTAAGATCGGTCCCCCTACCTCACCTCCTTAAAGCAGGACCATTTCACTCAGCTTTTGCCGCTGCAGCTTCTGTTGTATACAAATGACACGCTGTCATTTGCCCTTCCCCTTGTTGCGTTAAAATTGGCCGTTCAACCTTACAACGATCATGTACATGTGGACATCTTGTGTGAAACGCACATCCTTTAGGTGGATTAGCCGGACTTGGCAGTTCTCCTGTGAGGGCTACTTTTTCACGTTTAATCGTTACATCTGTTGATGGCACTGCTGAAATTAATGCTTGTGTATATGGATGCAGTGGCTTCTTGTACAAAATGTCTTTATCCGCAATCTCAACAATTCTTCCAAGGTACATTACTGCCACTCGATCGCTAATGTGTTTTACAACACTTAAATCATGTGCGATAAACATATACGTTAGATCAAATTCCTTTTGAAGATCCTGCATCAAGTTGAGTACTTGTGATTGAACAGAAACATCAAGTGCGGAGACTGGTTCATCCCCTATAATAAATTCAGGGTTTGTACTAAGAGCTCTCGCTATGCCGATACGCTGTCGTTGTCCTCCTGAAAATTCATGAGGGTATTTAGAATACGCTTCTCGTGGCAACCCTACTTTCTCTAACAGTTCGAATGCCTTTTCTTTTCGTCCTTCTTTACTTGAAATGGTTTTATGTACAAGCAAAGGCTCCTCTAACAATTCTCCAATACTCATTCGTGGGTTTAGTGATGCATAAGGATCTTGGAACACCATTTGCATATCTCTTCGCAATTTACGAACTTCGGAGTTTTTAATCTTGGCAAAATTCTGTTCATTAAAAATAATTTCACCTTCTGTTGCATCGATAAGCTTTAATACCATTCTGCCTAAAGTCGATTTTCCTGAGCCGGATTCACCCACTATACCAAGCGTTTCACCCTTATATATGGTAAAACTAACATCATCAACCGCTTTTACATCTCCTACTTTTCGCTGTAAGACACCCTTATTTATTGGGAAATATTTTTTAAGACCTTTCACTTCCACCAATGGAACTTTTTTATCTGTCATACACTCACCGCCTCTTCCTTATACAACACACATCGAACAGCTCGAGTGTCATCTACTTGAAGAAGATTAGGCATCTCAGCTGTGCATTCATCTGTCGCATGTGGGCATCGAGGTGCAAATCGACATCCTACTGGAAAACGGTGTGCAGCAGGTACAACTCCCGGGATCGCATCCAAACGTTCTTTTTGTTCATCATCAATCTTCGGCATGCTATTAAGTAGACCTACTGTATACGGATGTTTTGGATTTGTGAACAGTTCGTACGCAGTAGCCTGTTCAACAACTTGGCCTGCATACATGACCAATACCCGATCAGCCATCTCAGCCACAACTCCTAGATCATGTGTAATTAGAAGAATAGAAGATTGAAACTCTTTTTTGACTTTAAGCATTAAGTCAAGAATTTGCTGTTGAATTGTCACGTCTAAAGCTGTTGTTGGCTCATCTGCGATTAGAAGCTTTGGATTACAGGCCATTGCAATGGCAATCATAACCCGTTGTCTCATCCCACCAGACAACTGATGTGGAAACTCCTTGACCATTTCTTCAGCACGACCAAAACCAACTAATTTTAATAATCGAACCGTTTCGTTTTTCGCTTCTTTTTTTGAAATTTTTTTATGTTTAATTAAGGTCTCAGCTATTTGATTTCCAATTGTAAATACCGGGTTTAAAGAAGTCATGGGTTCTTGAAAGATCATCGACATCTCATTGCCTCTTATTTGATCTAGCTTTTTATCAGAGAGTCCAATTAACTCCTTACCACTAAGTTTAACGGAGCCTTGAATGTTAGCCGGTGGTGAGAATAGCAACCCCATAATTGAAAGGGACGTTACACTTTTTCCACTTCCCGACTCTCCTACTACTGCAAGAGTCTCTCCTTTATTCACTTGAAAACTTACATCATCAACAGCCTTAACCGTTCTAGTTTTGTTAACTTCAAAGTAGGTCTTTAAATGACTGACCTCAAGAAGTGGCTCTGACATTCTGTCCCCTCCTCACATATATTCATTCATTTGTAATATATGAAAACGAATCCTTATACTGTTTTAATTCAATACTTAAATCTGAGGTTATAATTCCATCGATAGATGCTAGTTGTTTATTAACAAACGTAATAAGATCATTTTTATTCTTAAAATAGGCTTGAACAATTAAATCATACTGACCTGAAAACGCAGCTACAAATCTGACTTCTGATAACTGACTTAATACATCAGCAACCTGATCTTGACATCCAAGCTGTGTCTGAATCCAGATAATGACTTGAACCTCCAGTCCTAGACTGGCAGGGTCCATATGTATAATAAATTGAAAATACTTATTTTTCAGCATTTTTTTAACCCTTGTTCTTACAGTTCCTTCACTAATTTGCAAATTGGATGCAATTTTAGTAAAGGCTGATTTACCATCCATTTGCAAGTGCATTAATATCGCTCGATCAAGCGCATCAATTTTATCCATATAACCTCCTACCAGTTAAATTCTTTAACTATTTAACATATTCTTGAATAGTTTTCTAAATTATAATAGATTCTCACACAGTACGCAATATTCTTTTTATTTAAATAGTGATTTTATAGTAAATTTTCTGACAAAGATTGTCGAATAGTTATAATTCGTATCAAAATCGCGATAGAATACGATTTTGTGACGTTTTTTAGTTAGGAATACGAATCTTTATAAGGGTCAGTTAATCAAAAAATATGAGAAGTTTTACTGAAATATCAAAAAAGAGCCTGGAAAATATCCAGACTCTTTCGATTAGGTTACATTAGTTAGCTGTTTCAGGGCTATCTGCTGTAACAGCAAGTTCATTTAGATAAACTTCAGTACCAGATGCTCTGAATGGAGCAAAGTTTACAACACGGTTGTTAACTGCTGTTAACTCAGAACGATAAAGTGTAGGGAATGCCTGGAATTTGCTCTACCATATATTCCTGCCACTCTTTATAGATTTCTTGTCTTTTTGTTACATCAAGAGCTTCCGTAGAAACACCTTGTGCTAGTAACTCATCGTTTTTGTCATCAGTCCAACGAGTATAGTTGTAAGCAGCACTACTTCCCCATAGACCAGTTGGGTCAACATCAGAACCTACACCCCAAGCTCCTTGATATACATCAATGGCTTGATCAGCAGCTTCTAAACGATCATAAAAAGTATTGAATTCTTGTAGACGACCATCTAGTAATTCAACGTTAATTCCTACAGCTTTCCAAGCTTGAATGTAGTAGTTAGCGATTGGTTCAGCAGTATCTCCACCACTCATAGAAGCAAAGTTTAGCGTTAATTCATCACCATTTGGATCTTCACGCATACCATCATCATTGACATCTACATAACCAGCATCATCAAGGATTTTATTAGCCATATCCTGGTCATAAGAGTATCCTTCAATTGTTTCATCATGATAATCAGGATGTGAAGGTGGAATTAGGGTCGTACCTGCCCATCTTAAACCATCATAAAACTGGTTAGCTACAGTTGCATTGTCTACTGCATACGCCATTGCTTTACGGAGGTTAATATCAGAAATCTGTTTGTCTTCATCAAATACGTTTTTATTATCTTCCCATGTTCCCATTTGGAAACCAATGTATGTGTATGCTAAATCAGTAATACCTAAAAATTCTACATTAGTTAGAGTTTCATAATTATCTTTATATTGATCAGTTGGATATACCGCGATATCTACGTCGCCATTTTCTAGTGATTGAGTGATTGTCTGAGGATTTACTATAGACAATACTACTTCATCTAAGTTTGGCTCTCCACGCCAGTAGTCTTCATTTTTCTTATAAACAACAGCTTCTCCTGGAGTGATTGAATCCACTTTAAATGCACCAAATCCAATTGGATTTTGACGTACTTCTGGAGAAGATTCCATATCTGCTACAGGAATGTCTTCAAAGATGTGTTTAGGCATTGGATATGCCCAAATTCCACTAGCAAGTAGGGAAGGATTTGCTTCAGTAAACGTAATTTCTAACGTTTTATCATCAATGATATTTAATCCAGAAATATCTTCTGCATCACCAGCACGGAATTCATTAAATCCTTGTACATTCGATGCTTCTGTGAAACGAGTAGCAGGATAGTCTTCATCTCCTAGTACTTCAAATGCAAAAACCCAGTCTTCAGCTGTAACAGGCTCACCATCGTGCCAGTTTACATTGTCACCTATTGTGAATGTGAAGACATCACCATCGTCATTTATTTCAAATGTCGCTGCACCATCTTGCGTGTAGGTAAAGTTCTCATCAACAGCTAACAAGCTCTCATCAAACCACTGAAGTACCTGAGCATCAAACGTACCTTGGTAGAAGTTGTAGTTTAACGTTCCTTCAAATGGGCTGTCATTAACTAATGCTACGTTAATAGACCCACCATCTAGAATATCATCTCCATTTTCACCTTTGACAACTTCAAAATCATCAATAGAGAACATTGGCTCCTCTTCTTCAGAACCTCCGTCAGCCGTTCCTCCTCCATTTTCAGAAGAACCTCCATCTGAATCTGAACCACCACTGCACGCAGCAAGTGCTAAGACTAACGCTGTTGTTGAAGCAAGTAAAACCGTCTTTTTCTTCGTACGATCAAACTTTTTCATATTATGACTCCTCCTTTTTAACCTCTTCTTTGTTTTGCGTCAGTCGCCCGCTTCAGCGCTTGTCCGACATTATTTATACACAGCATCAAAATAAAGATTAGTAATGATGCAGGTAACCAGATCCATGGTCTTAGCTCTAAAACTTGAGGGTTTCGTGCATACCCAACTAATGTCCCCAAGCTTGGGGTTGATTCAGGAAAACCAAATCCCAAGAAAGATAAACTAGCTTCAATTCCTATATTTGCCGCAAGATTTAAAGTCATCGTAACGATAATGAGCGACATAATATTGGGAAGCAAATGCCCAAATAAAATTTTAAAATGAGACGAACCTAATGTTCTTGCCGCATGGACATATTCCAGTGACGCTTCCTGCATAACTTTCGCCCGTATAATTCTCGCAATTCCCATCCATAAAAAGATAGCCATAATTAATGAAAATGTAGGAACGTTATATTTTGGAACCATTGTTACAAACACTATAATTAACATGATAGTAGGCAAAGATTGGAAAAAGTCTAAAATTCTCATTAAAGTATTATCTACTAAATTTCCAAAATATCCCGCTAACAATCCTACTAAAATTCCAGTGACTCCACTTATAAGAGTTACTAAAATTCCAACCGATAATGAATTACGAGTACCGATTATAAGTTGCCCAAAAATATCTCTACCACCATAATCAGTGCCTAACCAAAACTGCGCTGATGGTGGTTCATACATTGCAAATAAGTCAACTGTAACAATTTGATCTTTATCAAGAAATAAGGATACACCATATACAGCAAGTGCTATTAAAGCCACAAGTAAAAATGAGAAAAACGCTATTTTATCGCGGAGAATTTCCCGCCATATTATACGGATACCAGAAGGGGTTTTTTCTTCCGTTTCCGTTGCAACACTTTTAGCCAAAACGATTCACCCCTGCTCAAAATTATTTAATTCTAATTCTTGGATCGACAATACTCATTATAATATCCGATATTAATCCACCTATGATAAAGGCAAATCCAAATAATAGAACAATAGCCGTTACCACACTAAAATCCCTTGTATTAATCGACTGAACAAATAGCTGTCCCATTCCCGGATACGTAAATATTGATTCAACAAAAATCGATCCAGATATCAGCAAGGTAATTTCGTAGCCAAAAAGCGCTGCAATTGGCATTAATGAGTTTCTAAAAATATGGTTATTGTATAATCTTTTCTCTGAGACCCCTTTAGATCTAGCTAACCTGACAAAATCCTTTTGTTTTGTATCAATAATCTCACTACGCAGGTATTGCACCGTTCCGGTAATCCCAATCAAAGCAATTGAGAATGATGGTAAAATTAAATGATAGATTTTACTAACAAAATAATCCCATGTTCCTGGTACTAAACCAGGGGCAACACTCCCACCAGTTGGGAACCATCTAAGCATGAATCCAAATACTAACAACATGATTAAAGCAAAGATAAATAGCGGCGTTGCAAAACCAATATACGTATAGCCTGTAATTAGACGATCACGTAACGTATCATGATATTTCCCACTCCAAATGCCTAAAGGAATACCCATTAGATAGATTAAGATTGTCGAGAATAAAGATAACCAAATGGTATTCCAAATTCTAGACTGGATTAGATCTGTAACTGGTACTTTTTGTCTAAAAGAAGTACCCAAATCACCTTGTAGGGCACTTAAGATCCAATCCTTATATTGGATATACCATGGATTATCAATTCCTAATCTTTCCCTTAAAGCCTGTATAGCCTCTGCAGAAAGATCTGGATCCCCTATTAATCCTGTTAATGCATCTCCTGGCATCGCCTTAGCCATTAAAAACACTAGTATGGATAAGAGAAACAGCTGTGGGATCGCAATAAACAAACGTCTGATAATAAATTTCCACATATTAATTTACCTTTACAGGCAATGCAGCTAGATGTGTATCAGAGATGCGCTGCAAATCAAAAACCTGTCCTTCTTCATCAAAATAATCATTAAAGGAATTAGCATATTGTTCTGAGACTTCTTTACGAAATGCGTCTCGTTCGTCTCGATTATCAGGATCAATATCCGGAATAGCAGATAGTAACCTTTTAGTATAGATGTGCTGAGGGTTATTAAAAATATCATCACTTGTTCCCTCTTCGACAAATCTACCTTTGTACATAATCCCGATTCGATCACAAATATGGCGAATGATTCCTAAATCATGACTAATAAATAAATACGTTAAGTTTAATTCTTGTTGAATTTCCTGTAGAAAATTCAATACTTGAGCCTGAACCGAAACATCTAGTGCAGAAACTGGTTCATCAGCAATAATTAGTTTAGGCTTTAGTGCAATCGCACGAGCAATACCAATTCGTTGCCTTTGCCCACCGGAAAATTCATGAGGGTACTTATAGATACTCTCTGGATTTAATCCTACTTTTTCTAATAGCTCTTTAACTGCTTGTTTCTCTTCAACCCTAGATAGGTTTTCGAAATTACGAAGAGGTTCGGCAATAATATCTATTACTCTCTTTTTTGGATTTAACGAAGAGTATGGATCCTGAAAGATCATTTGAATATCTTTACGAAAATCAAATCCACCTTTTAGCCCTTTGGTAATGTCTTTACCATCAAAGAAAACTTGTCCATCTGTAATTTGATTTAATCCTATAACAGCACGACCTGATGTTGTTTTCCCTGAACCGGACTCTCCTACCAAACCATAGGTCTGACCAGGTTCCAAGTCAAAGGAAACTCCATTTACCGCTTTTACATGTCCTACTGTACGATTTAATATCCCTGCTTTAATAGGGAAATGCACATTAAGATCTTTAACTTCCAGTAACGCCATTGCCAACTGCCTCCTCAACCTTATCAGGGAATTCAAAATGCTTATAACAAGAACATCTTACAAAGTGCCCTGGCGAGATTTCATGTAATTCAGGATGCTCATCATGAGCAGATTCAGAAACCCACGGAATCCTTGGAGCAAATCGGCAACCTGTTCGTGGAAGCTTTTGCAAAGAAGGAACCATTCCTTGAATAACATGTAGTTTGGTTTTAGCTTCGTGACCATGGGGTACTGAGTTTAATAAAGAGCGTGTGTATGGATGCTTAGCGTTTTTAAACAATTCCCTAACTGGAGCAATTTCAACAATTTGCCCTGCATACATAACTGCAACACGGTCAGCCATTTCAGCAACCACTCCAAGATCATGAGTGATTAAAATGACGCCGCTATTTGTTTCATTTTTCAATTTTTTTATTAATGAAAGAATTTGCGCTTGAATGGTCACATCCAATGCTGTTGTTGGTTCATCTGCAATTAAAAATTCAGGATCACACGCAATAGCAATCGCAATAACAATACGCTGTCTCATTCCACCTGATAGTTCATGAGGAAACTGATCATACACGTATTCCGGACGCGGTATACCTACTTGGTTAATTAAATCAAGAACTTTTGCTTTTCTTTCTTTTTTCCCAAGTTTGGTATGCAAATAAAGCATCTCGCTAATTTGCTCACCAACTACCTTTAATGGATTCAGTGCAGTCAAAGGATCCTGAAAGATCATCCCGATTTCTTCACCGCGTAACTTGTTCATTTGCTTTTCTGAAAGGGCGGCGATGTTTTCACCCTTATAATTAATTTCACCATCTATTTTAGAATTCAATTTGTCATGAAGTCCCATAATTGAAAACGCAAGTGCACTTTTGCCTGAACCGGATTCCCCAACAATTCCTAAGATTTCGTTCTTATTTACACTTAGTGACACATCATCCACAGCCGCATAGTATTGATCATTAATTCGGAAAGAGGTTGATAGATTTTTAATGTTTAATAACCCTTTATCCAAGTAATCCACCCCGATATTCATAAATGTGATTATTTTCAAACAATTTAGTCTGTATTAAGCCATATAAGAGAATGTATCTTTATATTTCTTCAGTTCAATGCTGACATCTGCTGAAACGATACCATCTAATTTAGCTAATTCCTTGTTCACAAAGTGAACAAGATCTTCATTGCTTTTAAAATACGCTTGTAAAATTAAATCATGTCTTCCTGAAAAAGCAGCAACAAATCGAACCTCAGGATATTGATTAAGATGTCTGGCTACAGCCTCTTGCTGACCAAGCTTTGTTGTAATTCCAATAATAGCTTGTACTTGTAAACCAATCGCATCAGGTTCTATATGAATAATGAATTCAAAAACCCCATCTTGAAGCATTCGACTAATTCTCGTTCGTATAGTCCCTTCACTGACCTCAATATGCTTTGCAATCTCTGTATACGGTTTTTTTTCCGTTTTCTTGTAGTAATTTTAGGATGGCAAAGTCCACGTCATCCAATTTCGCCATAAGACCACTCACTTTGCACTGATAAATTTAGTATTAAAGAGTAGAAAAAACTACGTTTAATAGATTTATACGAGATTTTTTTGCAAATTTCGTAATTTGAATATTTTTATTATAAAAGACTCACACAAGGAATGCAATATTCAATCTTTTTAAAATAGTATTTTTTATTGATAGATAATCTGACTAGCTAGAGCGAAATTCGAAAAATCGTAATGTTTTCAGGCATTTTTCATGAAAAATTTCGAATCTATGTAATTTAAAGAAGATATACTACGAATTCTTATTAATGAACAAACACCCAACAAAACCTTAAATTATACCAAGATAACAATGGAGCTTCAAAAAGAAGTTCTGCTGCTTTTTTTGTCGAATATCAATCTACTAATATTCACTTTTAGACGAGTTTCTTCATTATAATGTATCCGTATAATTCTTCCGTTTTAAAATGTCTTACTAAACATAAACTCACGTTACATTAGTTTGTGATTCACGCACATTTTCTTGATTTTTTTCTATCTCCATACTAGACCAAATAAATTTATAGGTATATTATACCGGTTACAATGAATCAATTAGCGGTTTTTATCGAATTTCGCCGTCAAAACTCTTAACTTTTTACCCATTTACACCGATAATGTTCTTAGGAGTCTAGTTATTTAGTTTCCTAAAATTATAATAAATATGAAGAGGTGAGTATCATTAACATTCGTCATGTTGTCGCAGGCACTTCACCCGTTGTCTTAGCTTTCTTGATGTCATCAGTACCTTTTCAATCTGCCTTAGCTAATTCAAACTATAAGGTCACTCAATACGACCTTGATTTTAATAATGTTGTCGAGAAACAAGTGAAGGCAAACGCCCAAACAGATAAGAGTTATGATGTCTATATTCATGCAGACGGAGTAAATCTTGATGCTGGAGGTAAAACTGGAACATCTAAGGGAGCTTGGAATGTACGTGGTGGTGCTGGATCACAATCTTGGAAAGTTGGCCAAACGTCAAACGGTCAAAAGCTGACGATTCTGGGAAGCAAAAAAGCTAATGATGGTTCTACATGGTACCAAATTAGATATGATCGCACATGGAAAAATGCAAGCCCTGAAGATGTTGCTCATTATCTAAATCCGAATAATGTTCAACCTGGAACAAGCAATTTTTATCAATTTTTAAATTTAGGTGAGACAGCAAACCTTAGTGCACAGTCTATTAATAATCAACTTCTTAATGGAAAAGGATCATTATCTGGACAAGGACAAGCCTTTATCAATGCGGCTAAATCAAATGGTGTAAACGAAATTTATTTAGTCTCTCATGCTTTGCTCGAAACCGGAAATGGCTCTTCACCATTAGCTAGAGGAATCAATTATAATGGAAAAACGGTTTATAATATGTACGGAATTGGCGCGTATGATGGAAATGCCGAGCAAGCAGGTGCCGCTTACGCATATAGTCAAGGTTGGTTCACAAAGGAAGCCGCTATTGTCGGTGGAGCAAAGTTTGTTGGAAACAACTACATAGCAAAAGGTCAGAACACGCTTTATAAAATGCGTTGGAATCCTGATGCTCCTGCTACCCATCAGTACGCGACAGACATCGGCTGGGCAGAGAAGCAAACATCTCGAATGGCTAGCATGTACAATTTGGTTGAAGACTACACTCTTCATTACGATATTCCTCAATACAAAAATCAACCAGGAACAACACCTGACTTTTCAAAAATTGATGATAATCAAAAGAAAGACGGGACTCCTGGAACAACAACAGCCAACTTAAATGTACGTTCTGAGCCTAGCACTAGTGGTAACCGTCTGACTCTACTTCCGTCCGGCACAAAACTAACCATTATTAGTAAAAAAGAAGGTTGGTATCAAATCCATGCAAATGGAGTAGACGGCTGGGTATCTGCTGAGTTTGTAAAAGTTAATGCTAGCACACCTACTGAAAACAACAATACAGACAAAGAGCAAGTTAAAGATGATAGCAATTACGATGTTATTGGTACTGGTACAACAACAGCTCGCCTAAATCTGCGTTCTTCTAATAAGATCGAGGCTAACAACATCGTGACTACACTAAACAACAATCAAAACGTCGACATCCTTGAGAAAAGCGGCACTTGGTTAAAGGTGAATGCTGCTGGCAAAATCGGTTGGGTTTCCGCTCAGTATGTGAAAACCGCTTCATCTACTACTAAGCCATCTGAACCAAAAGAAGACACAAAGGCTGAAGACAAGGTCATCTCTACCGGTACCACTACGGCTCGTCTAAATCTGCGTTCTTCTAACAAGATCGAAGCAAATAATATCGTGACTACATTAAACAATAATCAAAAAGTCGACATCCTTGAGAAAAGTGGCAGTTGGTTAAAAGTTAAAGCCTCTGGCAAAACTGGTTGGGTTTCCGCTCAGTATGTGAAAACTGCCTCATCTACTGCTAAGCCATCTGAACCAAAAGAAGAAGCAAAGGCAGAAGACAAGGTCATCTCTACCGGTACCACTACGGCTCGTCTAAATCTGCGTTCTTCTAGCAAGATCGAAGCAAATAATATCGTGACTACATTAAACAATAATCAAAAAGTCGACATCCTTGAGAAAAGTGGTAACTGGTTAAAAGTTAAGGCTGCCGGCAAAACGGGTTGGGTTTCGGCTCAATATGTGAAAACCGGTTCTACTACAAAAGCACCTACACCATCCGTTGAAAAAGCAACTGATACAGGCACAACAACGGCTCGTTTGAACATGCGTTCTTCAGCTAAAGTTGCAAGCAACAACTTAATTACTACCCTCAACAACAACCAAAAAGTTGAGATCATTGAGAAAAGTGGCAGTTGGTTAAAGGTTAAGGCCTCTGGCAAAACTGGTTGGGTTTCGGCTCAGTATGTGAATGCAGGTTCTACTACAAAAGCACCAACTCAATCTGTAGATAAATCAACTGGCACCGGCACAACAACGGCTCGTTTGAACATGCGTTCTTCAGCTAAAGTTGCAAGCAACAACCTAATCACTACGCTCAATAACAACCAAAAAGTTGAGATCATTGAGAAGAGTGGCAGCTGGTTAAAAGTTAAAGCCTCTGGCAAAACTGGTTGGGTTTCGGCTCAATATGTGAATACAAGCTCTACACCAACAGCATCTGCACCTAAACAAGAAGCAAAAAAAGAAGTGAAAACAGCAAGTACTGGAACAACTACTGCTCGTTTGAACCTTCGCTCGTCTGCAAAGGTCGAAAACAACAACTTAATCACAACTCTTAATAACAATCAAAAAGTTGAGATTGTCGAGAAAAACGGTAACTGGTTAAAGGTTAAAGCCTCCGGTAAAACTGGTTGGGTTTCGGCTCAGTATGTGAATACAGGTTCTACACCAACAGCATCGGCACCTAAACAGGAAGCAAAAAAAGAAGTGAAAACAGCAAGCACTGGAACAACTACTGCTCGTTTGAACCTTCGCTCGTCTGCAAAAGTAGCAGCAGATAATTTTATTGTCACACTAGCTCAGAACGCCAAAGTAGAAATCCTCGACAAACAAGGTAACTGGTATCAAGTGAAATCCGGTGGCAAAACCGGCTTGGGTCTCAACAGAATTTATAAAAGCTAGCTGATCAGACAAAAAGAAAGACGGAGTGGCCATCATGCCACCCCGTCTTTTTTGACTCGAATTCAAGTACTCTTAACGCGTTTAAAAATAAGTAGTACAATAGCAATGACAAGTAAAGGAACTGCGATAAACGTACCAAATAAAAAGATTGTATTCAAAGGCATTTCGTTTTGACTCCCCTCTTGATTGAATAGTTCCTTCAACAACAAGAATAGATCTAAGAGGCGAATGATTGATAATTAAATATAGAATATCATGAGAACGCCTTAATTCAATAAGATTGCAAATATATATTTATCGACTACATTTAATATGTTTTGAAACATAAAAATCACCCCTCACATTATATTGTAAGGAGCGACGCCGGAGCGATAGATATGATATTAATCCGCACTATTTGCTGGCCCATCTCATTCATATTTCTTCACCAACTGCATCTTCTCCAATGCCTTTAACAAAGGTTTTCTCTTTTGACCAATCAAACCAATACCTTCAGCAAAGACAAAGATTCCAAACAAGATTACAACTAACAACACAAGCGATACCCAGTTGGCTGTTTGAGAAAAAAGAACAGCCACTGCACCAAACAATAAAGAGATTCCGTAGATAATTAAAACAGTTTTTCGGTGACCATACCCCATCGCTAATAGACAATGATGCAAATGCCCTTTATCGGGAGTACCTATGCTTTGTTGATTTAATGTACGTCTAATCACCGCAAAAGTCGTATCAATAAATGGAACAGCTAATATAAGTAAAGGCACAATTAAGCTAAACATCGTTACACTTTTAAATAAACCCATCATTGATATAATCGCCATTGCATAACCGAGAAACATCGACCCTGTATCGCCCATAAAAATCTTTCCTGGATAAAAATTATAAAGCAAAAATCCAGTCGTACTACCTAACAACGACAGCGATAACACAATCACACTTGCATAGGCTATAGGATGCCCAATCGCCATGATAAGCATTGTTAACACAGCAATTGTTGTAACACCTGCTGCCAGTCCGTCTAATCCGTCAATTAAGTTCACCGAATTAATAACAGCTAGAATCCAAATAACCGTTACTAAAAAGCTAAGATAACCAAACTCCCAATTCCCGATAAAAGGAATTTGAATAAATTCAATTCGAAGTCCTGATGAGGCTGCACAAACCGCCGCGATTGTTTGTCCAATTAGTTTTGTTTTGGCTCCGAGTGCAAAGCGATCATCCACTAACCCTACTATCGCAAGGACCAACGCCCCACCGATTAAAAAGATCATATCATCTCGTGTTTCCCCTAGCTGTGGCCACAAAACAGCTACTCCTGCAGCTACTCCAAGCATCATCGCAATCCCACCAATACGTGGCATGTTTCCTTTATGTACTTTGCGTTGATCTGGCTTATCAACAAATCCCCATTTTCTCGCTAATACAATGACAACAGGAACCGTTGCAATTGTAACAAAAAATGCTGCTATTAAACCTAGTAAATACATCTGCATCCTGATTCACCTCAGCCCTATTTTCTTGCATTAAAATGCGTTTCTTTGCTGCTACTCTACCCAAACAATAGCAAAGCAAATGGCCACTGTGCGCAGATTTACAAACGTTTAACAAAGGGTTTAGAATAGCGATTATTTTGTTCACAATTTCTTAAAACCGTGCCATGCATAACTGGCAAATACATAACACGCCTTCCATAAGGGAAGGTTTTCATTGTCTCTATAAATGCTCCAGTTTCTTTTTGCTGCATGTAGCTTGTTACTTGATATGGAAGTAGACACTTTCCTGTAACAGGCAAGCTCTTCGTTTAGTCCATACGCTTGATAACCACGTTTTAATATGGTTAACCATAAGACAAAATCCTGTCTCGTTCTTATTGTTGGCATTTGCACTTTTCCTAACACGTCAATATTTAACATGACGGTCAAACAGCCAATGATTGTATTTTTTAATAAGCTGTTATACGTTACAACCTCAGGTGCATGAACAACCTTATCGCGCTTCTCGCCATTCTCTCTTATGATTCTGTAGCTCGTGAAACTGAAAACATATTGATTAGCTTCCATAAAGTGCACCTGTAACTCAAGTTTTTCTGGCATCCACAAATCGTCGCTATCTAAAAAAGCTACATATTTCCCGTTTGCCCGGTTAATGCCTTCATTCCGTGCCCCTGCTGCTCCTTGGTTTGTTTTTAATTGAATGATGGATATTCTCGAATCTTTTTTCGCAAAACTCTCAGCAATCTCCATACTTCGATCGGTTGATCCATCATCAACTAAGAATAGCTCCCAATGAGCATACGTTTGTTTCTGAATAGATTGAATGGTTTCTCCTAAAAACTTTTCCGAATTGTATACAGGTGTTATGACAGAAACTAAAGGTTCAGTCATCCTCTCACTCCCTTTTTCTCTACTTGTTCTAGAAGCCAATAATCTGCAGGCTTATGATAGGTGAAGGTTACATGTTCATGCTGCTCGGAGCTCCAATCAATCGAAATCTCGCCCTCCAGATGCTCATCTACCACAACCGGCTGCCCACTGATGTCAACTGAGATAAGTGCATCTATTTCTGGAACATCCTCACCCTTCACCCAGCTAATAGCTTGTTCTAATAAGCGTTGACCAATATAAGGAACTAGTTCTTTCTCTACACGTTCTTCGGGCAAGTTTGCTGCTCGCAATTGTTCTGTCTTAAATGCTGCGGCGGCATGATTGAGTCGAATGGCTATTAATCCTTCTTCATCAATCGTTACAGTTTGTGGCTCGTTTGACTCTGGTTGTTCAGTTTCTTGGTCTAAAAAGAAAAAACCACTGAGAAATAGAAGAGCGAGTAAGGACCAAAACAGCTGATACCATCTTTTCATGATTGTTGTTCTCTCCTTTATCCATCAAAAAAGGGGATAGATGACACGCAAATTCATGCGTGTCATCTATCCCCTCACTCACTAGCGATAAAAAGAGTAGGTCTCCCCCAAGCCCTTCTTAATATCGATTCGTGGTGTCCAAGCCCATTTGAGCTAATGCCTTATGATTTGTTAAGTAACTATGTTTAATATCTCCCTTACGTTCATCTTTTATTTGTTTTTCAAGTTCAAATCCAGCAACTTCTTCCATAAGTTGAATAGTCTCTAGTAAGGAAGTGGCTTTGCCTGTACTAATATTAAAGACATCATTAAATGATTCATCACTAGCTAAAAGGTTAGCTGCTGTAATATCGGCTACATGAACAAAATCTCGTGTCTGTTCACCATCACCAAAGATCGTGAATGAATCCTTTTTTAGTGCACTATTCATTAAGACACAAATCACTCCACCTTCACCTTTTGGATCCTGGTATTGCCCATATACGTTTGCATAACGGAAAATGGTATATCTGATCCCATATAAGTTTGCATAGGTTCGAATGTATTCTTCTGGATTGTATTTAGAGATACCATACATAGATAATGGTCGAATGGGATGTAACTCATCCACTCCAAGATATTCTGGCGTACCGTATATAGCGGCCGATGATGGATATATCAAACGGCAACCTGGCACTGCTCGACAAGCCTCTAACACATTTATTGTGCCTAATATGTTGATGGATGCGTCTTTAATCGGATCTTTAATTGCTGACTGCACATCAATTTGAGCAGCATGATGATTAATTAGATCTGGTTTTTCTTTTTTTACGATCTCTATGAATGCCACGTCTCGAATATCCACACCGTATACAATGCAATCACTTAACCATTCAAATTCTGTATGAGCGGCTTTGATATCAACAACAACCACTTCATCCCCTCGATTGAGGTAGGCTTCAACTAAGTTTCTGCCGATGAAGCCTGCTCCCCCTGTAAGAAGTACCTTCATAACTCTCTCCTTCTATCTCTATTTTTATTCGGCCTACGGAATCATAATAAAATCCATGGCTTTTCATAAGCTGTGGTTCAAACAAATTCCTACCGTCAATGACAATCGGTGATGCTAGTTGGTTTTTTAACTCTTGTAAGTTTAGTTCTTTAAATTCGTTCCAGTCCGTCAAGATTATGACTGCATCTGCATCACGTGTGGCTTCCTGCCAACTTGAGGCAAATGTAATATGAGGCAAATAGCTAATTGCCGCCTGCATGGCAATTGGATCATACGCCCTAACGTCAGCTCCAAGACTAGTCAGCATCGGAATAATATCTCTTGCCGGTGCTGCACGCATATCATCGGTATTCGGCTTAAAAGCAAGTCCAAGCACAGCTATTCGTTTGCCTCGTAAGCCTTCGAGTCCAAAGGCTTGTTTTGCCTTCATGACGAGACGTTTTCGTTGTTCAAAATTAACCTTTTCTACTTCTGGTACAATTTTTAATGCATAACCTGCACTCTGTCCCATCTGAATAAATGCCTGTGTGTCCTTTGGAAAGCAAGAGCCACCGTACCCAATACCGGCTCCAAGAAATGCTGAGCCAATTCGAGGGTCAAGCCCCATTACTTCAGCAACCTTTGTGACATCGGCATCTAGCTGCTCACAGACATTAGCCACTTCATTAATAAAACTGATTTTTGTTGCTAGAAAAGCATTGGCCGCGTATTTGCTCATTTCTGCAGTAGCTAAATCGGTGATAACCAAACGTGTATCAAACGGTTGGTGTAGCTCTATTAATAATTCTTTTGCTTTTTCCGACTCCACTCCAAGAACGGCACGCTCCATATGCATCGTATCATAAATCGCTGATCCCTCACGTAAAAACTCTGGATTTGATGCAACATCAAATGCCATTTTACCACATTGTTCCTGAATCCAACTCTTTATTTTTTGTCCGGTCCCAACTGGTACGGTGCTTTTTGTGACAACAAGCTTATATGATGTTAAGTGATGCCCTATTTCTCTAGCCACTGATTCGATAAAAGACAAATTAGCTGAACCATCCGATTCGGCTGGCGTACCAACTGCAATGATAACTATGTCCGCTTTTTCCATCGCTCCCTCAAGGTTGGTTGTAAAGCGGAGTCGCTCGTTGTTTTGATTTCGGACAAGCAATTCCTCTATGCCTGGTTCATAAATAGGTGAACGACCAGCTATAAGTTGCGCAATTTTTTTATCATCTTGATCTACACATGTGACGTTGTGACCAACCTCGCTAAAGCATACGCCTGATACAAGTCCTACATATCCAGTCCCTACAATACAGATGTTCATTATTTACCTCCAACCTTTCTTGGCTCCAGAGATTCATGTTCTATACCTTTTCTATTTGCTTGTAGGCTACGTTTTCCTAGTTCGGCGCATAACACCGTAATCATCACAATGACCCAAAACCGCGGTGAGACAAAATCAGAGCGGTAGAGCGAGGTTATGCCCAGGTGGAACCACAAAATCACAGCGTACTGATAATAGGTATCTTCATTTCGTCTTTTATATAAATGAATAAAAAATAAAATAAAAGCAATAAGAAAAGCTCCACCACCAATTAATCCATGTTCAAATAATAAGTCTACAAACACATTATTGGATGTAGCACTTAATTTAGAACCATACGCAAGGAATTTTGTTTGTGCCAAGAAGTCATAGCTGCCTGGACCAAATCCAAAAAGTGTATTTATCCATGAGTAATCAAACAACCAAATAAACGGATACACTAACATATATAAGCGACTATGATTGGTTACATCAAATAAGACATCAAACCTACCAATAATCGGCATAAAGAGCTCATGTACAAGGCTCCACTTCCACCAGATGACCAATCCAATTGGGATAAGCGACACCAATATGGGTTTGATTAACTTTTTCAAATTGATTGTTTTTGACGTAATGATAAGCCATAACGCAAACAATCCAACAAGCAAAACATTCGCATAACCACTGATTGAAAAAGAAAAAAATAAAACAAAGAGGACAGGCAGCATCCATTGCCAGAGATACGAACGCTTATTTTTATACAACATTAAGCCAATAATAAGTCCATCGATCAAAAATGGAACAAGGAAGCTTGGCTCCTCGGTTAGTGAGGTTAATCTAAAATTAATGAGTACCTCTGACTGAACACTATGTACAGCAGATCTCGTATGAAGGTCTGGCATCGGATAACCAATTGATAAGTGCAAAAACTGCCAGACACCAAACAAAACCAAGACGCCAATACCACCCAAATACGCTTTGCCTACATAATTCAACTCAGTGTTGGTCAATCGTTTTAGTAATAAAATAAAGAACGTCATGATGCTAATATAAATGACTCCATTTAACACTCTACGAGGCAAGGAGTTTTGATAATAATTCACGTATTCGGAAGACAGTATATAAGTCAAATTAAATGTTGCCGCCACTATGGCCAAACTAGCTGGAATAAACAAGGCAATAATTGTCCAGTAATACGGTGATTTTAACGACTTCACAAGCTGCGACGTTTTCTCTGATTCAATGAACCAAACAAAAAATAGCAAGCAGAGAACAGCAAAGCTTGTTATAACCGACGTAGCAACGGGAAAAGCTTTTTGATACTGACTCACAACTGCAAAAGGTGCCAAAAACGCTAGCAACACCAAAGCCAAAGCCATTAACTTAGGTTGATAAGGTTGTATGGTTTTTTTTAATAGTGTAATCATAGTCTGGGTTCCTTGTCTTTTAGGCTGGTTTCATCATAGCACGCATCAATTACCACTTTTGTTAAGTAGCTGTAAAGATTAAATAAAGTTATTTTGAGACAGATCATAAATTTGTGCGATCTTTAAAACCATTAGTTGAATAACTATCTATAGCTTTGCCGAAACAAAAGGATTTAACCACCTCACAGTCTGACATTTACCTTCTTTACAAAAGAAATGTGATGAGCTTGCAAGGACACTAAAAGTCGCTATACTTAAATTCGAACCTACACGAAGGAGGCTGTTCAATTGAAAAAATTGTTGATACTCGCTCTACTCTCATCATTCCTATTACTCACCGCATGCGGTCAGCAGCCATTAACCATACGTAGTACACTGGAAGGCGATCAGTATGTGAGAAACAATATAGAATCGTTTACAGGAGAAACCTTTGATCAACTTATATCAACTGAGCACCCCGTAGATGATTCGGATATCGAAAAACTAAAGGACATCATAAGTAAGAATGAGCAAACACGATATACTCGTTACGACGATGAGTTATATCGATACAATTCAACAGGCGAGCTGCTTTATTACACCAAATGGAACGAAGAGGACGGGGAATATAAATTAGCCGCTCTTGAGTTTCCAGAATAGAAGATGTGAAAAAAGGTACCAAAGCTCATGAAGATGAGCTTCAGTACCTTTTTTTGTGGGATGAGGGCGAGTGATCGGTTACAACCTTGGGCAGTTTTGCTTTTCTCATGAGCGGTTCTTACCATGTTATGAGCGCTTCTCCACCTCTCATGAGCGCTTCTCCACCTTTCATGAGCGCTTCTCCACCTTTCATGAGCGCTTCTCCACCTTTCATGAGCGCTTCTCTACCTTTCATGAGCGCTTCTCTACCTTTTCACTCCCCTCTCACCAAACGTTAATGCCACAGCCTTCGCATACGTCTGAACTGGACGTTTCAGATGACGAACCTTCTTTGCAAATAATACGGTTAATAAGATGATGTCCAGTGGTTTTCGGTACAAAGCAGCAAACAGCGCACCTTTGCTTACCATCGTTCGTTCATCGAGTCGTGATGCTTGTGTGGGCTTTAAATGGTATACGATAACCTCAGGTATATAACTAATGATGTAACCTGCTCTCTGTAGGGCAAATAGAAAGATATTCTCCTCTCCGCTTGGGTGTTTAGCACCAAGGCCAAAATTTTCATTAAAACGCAAGTACTCACGATCAACCGTCTGCACATCCACAAATATTTCTATAGAGGACTTCCGGAACAAATCTCTTGTACGCACGTTCTCCGCTTTTTCAACTGGATAGTTTTTGTAAGATTGTTTTGTTGTTGGATCATATATTTGATAACAAACTACTTGAGCTTTACTCTGGGCAAAAAAATTCTCAACCTTTTCAACAGCATCATTCGGGTACCAGCAATCATCATCTGAGAACGTTACATATTGCCCACTTATCACTTTAATACCTTCATTTCGAGCATAAGAAAGACCTCGTTTGCTTAACTGTACTTGCTTATAAGCAAAAGCCCTTTCACAAAGCAAACCTGCTACTACTTCATGCTTGTCTTGTGAGACAACGATGACTTCAAACTTAGTACTAGTTTGATTCTCAAGGCTTTCAAATAATCGGCTGAGCTCCTGCTCTCTTGTACCTAATGTTGGAATGATGATGCTTAACATAGGATCTCCTCCAAATAATTAAAATAATTGTTCATAGGCTTTTACACAGTTATCAATCGAGAAAGTAGAGGCTCTCTTTTTTAATAATTCTTCTGGCTGTGGATGATCTAACGCTTGCACAATCGCATCTGCCATCTCTTCCGCCGCTCCTACTCGGACAAGATTTCCGAGTCTGCCATGCTCGAGTATTTCTGCTTGGTCCACTTGGACAATCCGTAGCGACCACGGTTGTTCCCATGGCAAATGCCTCGATCAACACATTACCAAACCCCTCCCATGCTGAGGAAAGCACAAATAAATCAGCTTTTTTCATGTAAGGGTATGGATTATTTTGAAAGCCAACAAAGTCGACAACCTCTGTTAGGTTTAGCTCAGCTGTGAGTTCCATCAGGGTGTCTTTTTCAGGTCCATCACCAACGATCATTAACCTTGTATTAGCTCTCACATCATTTACCTGCTTAAATGCATGAAGTAATGTCTTATAATCCTTTTGCACATGCAAACGTCCAACTGTCACAATCACTTCCTGCTTTTGTTCAAACCAAGGATGGTCCACTCCATCCTCTCCGCTTTCCAATAGCTCAGCGGTCACAATCGGATTATAAATCACATGAATTCTTTTATCCGATACACCAGACACCTGATGGATGTCATCTGCTACTCCCTTAGACACACAAACGATGTCATCGGCAAATCGATACATCATGGAAATCCCACGCTTAATCTTGTTAAATTGCGGCAACCTGCGCGCTTGCTCTGTGATATTGACATGGCTGCTCACAATGATTTTTGTTCGCACACGTGTAAGCTTTTTTGCAAGAAGAACGATCAGGTTAATGTAATCCTTAGCTGATATCAGGACATCTGGCTTATGTGTAGAAAGATACTGGCGAATACCTAGTAAGCTTGCCCGTAAATTTGGTTTGTTTAGATCAACCACCGCGACACCTTCTGGAATATCATGTACGTATTCACCCTTCATTTGCACAACAACCAACTCAACTTGATATCCCTTTTCAAGCAGTCCTTTCATTAGATGCAGAGTCAGTCGCTCCACTCCCCCACCTTCGAGAGAATACAAGATAAAGGCAATCTTTTTCATTTAATGTTCCTCTCCTTCCCGAGATCGCAGCCGACTCCTAATGAGGTTTCGAACACCTAGTGCATCCACAAACCAAATCAGTGTCACATAGATCACCAGTCCAACCACAACCTGAACGAGTAACCAGCCTAACCCCACTTCTGCTCGCATAAACCAAAGCACCAAACCCATCACAATCGAAGCACATAAAATCTTAATAAAATCTTTACCTGGAAACGGAAAGTCTCGGATGCGAATGTTCATAAAAAACAAACTCAATAAAATAGCAGCCGCATAAGCAGCCACAGTTGCTGCGGCTGCCCCCCGTAAGCCAAAGTCAGGAATCAACAGGATCGTTAAGATGACATTTAACAAGGCGGCTAGGAAAACTGGTAGAACCTGCACAGACGTTCGTTTATGTAAATGAAAGATGATATCAACCGCATATAATTTTATTCCTTTTAAGAAAGCCCCCACCGCAATTAAGGGCATAATGAGCAGCGCCTGCTCTCTAAAACCTTCACCTAGCATCAATCCCACCACATTTGGTGTCAGTATAATTAAACCAATCATTGCAGGCAACGCGATCAACAACAGTAGTCCAGTATTCTCCTTTACTTGCTTTAAAGCCTCAGCCTCACCCTTTTGCTCCATCGTTCGAACTGCAATCGGAAAGGCTGCCAGGTTAATGACAAGCATTAACGTAAAAATCGTCTGTTCAGTCAAATCATAAGTTGCCGAATAGGTTCCATTTGCACCAACACCAATCATCGCACTAATAATAAACCGGTCCGAATTATGAATCACTACACCAAGCAAAAGGGTTAATGCAAGCGGTACTCCATATCCAGGCAAAACCTTTCACAATCTCTGCATCAAACGTTTTTAGACGTATTGCTCCTCCCCACTTTTTGACTGTTGGCCACGCTAACGTCACAACAAATGCTAGAACTAGCCCCCAGAGCAAACCAAGCTCCTCAAAACCAGCTAAGATCAGCACAACGCCAAATGCTAACGCTAAAACCGAACGCAAAAACGATAGGTATCCATACAGCTTTGGATTAAACTCCGAACGAATCACATTTAAGTTCATTTGATACCATGACTGACACCACGACAAGATGAGTGCCAACAACACATGAACCCAACCCAAGCCATCAATGAAAAAGTAAAGCGGAAGCCCTGCTATCGCACTAACTCCAACCAATGCCAAAAAACATAATTTTACCGTATCAAAAAATGGCCTCTCTCCTTGATACATTGGATAATACCGAAGCAAACTCACCTTCAACCACTCAAACACAATCGCATTAATCATCGCCGCAATTGCAAACACCAACGCATAACGGCCATATTCAACCTCCGTCAATAGTCGTGTATACACAGCAATCGCTGCAAAACCAACCAAAGCAGGAATTCCATGTGATAGTAAATAAGCAAATGCATGTCTAGCCAGCAACAGACTTCCTCCTCCAACAACAACCTTATACACCCAGTATGGTCACAAACTGATTGTAGCAGAATCGGATCACGAAAAAAAAGCGCCTCCCGATCAGGGAACCGCTTTGCCTTTACAGTATTTACGTAGGGTTTACAAACTTTATGCGGGCTTAAACTAACCATAAATCAGGTATATATCCATTTTTTAATCTATTGTATTCACCCTAATTCTTTAAGCATATTCATCCACTTTTGATAAACCACTTCGTTTGAATATTTATCTATCATCTTCAATCTACCGAATTTACCCATATTTGAGGCGACTTCTTTTTTATCCAATAGATATAAAATTTTATCGGCCATTATTTTTTCATCATCAAGCTCCACTATAAAACCAGTTTCATTGTGATCTATAATATCAGTTGCACCATAATTAAAATCATAAGAAACCACAGGAGTTTCATTCTCTAATGATTCAACAGCTGCCAAAGGAAGACCCTCATAATTAGATGTCAAAAGACTTAAAACGGATGATTTAATTTCTTCTTTAATATCTCTTGAGTACCCTTTTAAGAAAACATTATTACCCAATTTATATTCATCAATTTTATTTTGTAATTTTTTCTCCTCCTTTCCTTTTCCAAAAATATTTAATATAGCATCAGGTCTTTTTTCAACTACTAGACGAAACATAGCAATAGCTCTCTGAATATTTTTCTGAGGTTCTAACCTAGTAACCATTATTATATTATTATCTCTTTTTTCTCTTTGTTCGTGTTTAGAAATGGTTATCGCATTAGGAATAACATATATATTATTATGTTTTCCATACTGCTCTTGTATGTCTTTTTTTTGTTTTTCTGTAAGCACAATCAGTGCATCTAACTTATCTATTCTCTTAAACACATAATCGTATTTATTCTTCACTTTGCTTCCTGTAGTAAATGGAGATTCAAAATGATTATTATGGACAAAGTAAGCTCTCTTTGCGTGTTTCTTATCAATTCCCATTATTTTCGGTCCACTTCCTTGGCCATTAGAAATAAAGAGTGGTTTTTTATTCTGATGTTTAAACCTGATAGCTATTTCATTGAGCCAAAATTTATCATGTGCTTTATTCCCACTAAATTTTTTTACTTCAGTACTATCAATGTCAAACAAAAAAACTTGACCAGGTTCACCTATTTCATTGTAATATCTTGTAAGGAAACAAAAACCATTATCCGAAAAATATGACTCCCTTGCAATGTTTTTCGTAATCTCACTATAATAGATTTTTCTTGAAACGCTTTGTCTCTCATTAAATTCCACACGCTTTACTAGATCAAAGACTTTATTGTAGTATTCAAGGGCAACAAGTTCATTTTTCTGATAGAAATGTGACTTAATTAAAGAACCTTCTTCAAAGTAACTAAGAATAGTTTCATTTTCTTTCTCTTCTTTAAAAAAACTCTTTCCTTTAATTTCTATTTCGTTTTTATAAATACTTTTGTCAATCTCACCCGAATTATTATTTTTCTGCGAATAATACTCATATTTATTTAGATGATGTACATTTTCATAAACTCGATTCATTGACTTCAAGTCGTCAAAGATACTTTTATACTTTGGTTGGTAATCAAAGGTTGTTATGGAAACATTGTAATTAGCATCTGTAAACATTTTTGATTGATTCAACGTTGCTACAGTAACCCCAGATTCAGGGGATATCCCATACGTCACTAAAAAAACTTTATTCTCAAACATGATTCTGCCTCCATATTAATATATTTAAAAGCCAAAAAACGGTGAGAAATTGCATTGCTCACCGTCATTAATTACACAGTTTTGTTTATAACTAATTATTATTTCAAAATGTCCTCAAGCTGAAGATATTCCTTCATTTTTTTGATAAGCTCTGGCTTTAACTCATCACGTTGCATCGCAAATTCTAACGTAGTCATAACAAAACCTAACTTCTCACCAACATCATATCGCTTGCCTTCAAAATCATAAGCAAATACCGGTTGCTTTTCATTTAAACGCTGAATCGCATCCGTTAACTGAATCTCTCCACCTGCACCAGTTTCCTGGTTTTCAAGGTATGTAAAGATTTCTGGAGTTAGTAGATAACGTCCAAGAATAGCAAGGTTAGATGTTGCCGTACCAAGCTTGGGCTTCTCAACAAATTGATTTACCTTATATAAACGACCATCTTGACTAATAGGATCAATAATACCATAACGATCGGTTACACTTTCATCAACCTGCTGCACACCAATAATGGAAGAACCCGTTTCATTATACTGCTCAATTAATTGCTGTAGGCAAGGCTTTTCGTTTTGTACAATATCATCACCTAATAAAACAGCAAACGGTTCATCTCCAATAAACTTACGCGCACACCAAACCGCATGACCAAGTCCTTTTGCTTCTTTTTGACGAATGTAATGAATATCCACTTTTGATGCTTCTTGTACTTTTTCAAGAAGCTCAAACTTTTCCTTCTCAATTAAGTTCTGTTCTAACTCAAATGCATGATCAAAATGATCCTCAATCGCACGCTTACCTTTACCCGTAACGATGATGATATCCTCGATGCCTGACTTAACTGCTTCTTCAACAATATATTGAATTGTCGGCTTATCTACAATCGGGAGCATTTCCTTTGGCATTGCTTTTGTAGCCGGCAGGAATCGTGTTCCGAGTCCAGCAGCTTGGAATAATGGCTTTTCTTACTTTTTTCATGAGGAATCTCCTTTTTAATCACTATTAATAATAACTCTCTCACTGATTCTTTTAGATGCTTGTCCATCATCAAGATCACAATAAAGATTATGAAATTTCTCTAGTCGGTCTTTGTATTGTATATTTACCTGATCTATATTTTTTAAAACATTAATTAGTTCATCATTATTCATTATCAGAGGACCTGGACCATCTTCTTTTAAATCAATATAGAACCCCCTCAACGTATCCCGATATTTCTCTAAGTCGTAGGTAAAAAATAATATTGGGCGTTTAAGATTCGCATAATCAAAGAAGACAGATGAATAATCTGTTATTAATATATCAGATAGCAAATATAATTCAGAAATATCATCATATTTAGACCCGTTATAAACAAAATCACTAACATTTTCTAAATCCAAGTGATCTGCAATAAAATAATGAGTTCTAATAATAAAAAAGTACTCTTTTCCTAACTCCTCTCGCAATCTTTCCAAGTCTAAAGTTAATTTAAATTTGTACTGCCCAGGCTTATAATACTCATCATCTCTCCATGTAGGTGCATAGAGTACAATTTTTTTATCGATAGGTAAACCAAGTTTTTGTTTGAGCTCTAAACTAATTTCATCTTTATTAGAACTATAAAGCAAATCGTTCCTAGGATATCCATATTCTAATATTTCATTGTCATACAAAAAAGCTCTTTTAAAAACTTCAGTTGAAAATTTGTTAGCAGAGACTAGGTAATCCCAAGAACGCGATTGCTCATAGAAATCGAGCTTATAATTAGGGTTAGCCGAGTGAATATCATCCATGTCAAAAACTAACTTTTTTAATGGAGTACCGTGCCAAGTTTCCAAGAAAATTTGCTCTTGACGTTTAACATACCATAACGGTTGACGCATGTTATTTACAAGAAATTTAGATCTCGCCATAAAATAAAGGTGTTTAAAACTAAATCTCTTTACCTTAACCGCTTTGAAAGGAATATTTTTCTCATTCTCATTAAATACCCAAATATGTTTATATGCGTCTGGATATTCTTTACTTAAATATTCATATATATATTTGGGACTATCTGAATAGTTCTTACCTAAGAAGCTTTCATATAGTATCCAATTTGGTTTTACTGATAACTTTTTTGATAAGAAAGATAAATACAGTATGCGCTTCGACGTTTTTGGCTTTTTTATCATTTTTTTGATTTTTTTAGCGGTAGAACGGATTCTTGCTATTTTTTGTGCTTTATAAAAATTCTTATCAACTAAATTTTTAATCTCAAAGTTATGAATTTTTCTATTGAAATAAAATAATTCCAATTTCATTACCAGGAATGCTTTTGACCATTCTTCTAAAAGTATGATTCGGTTATCATCAAGTTCTCCGTCATATAATGAGTTGAAAAATCTATGATGATAAGAATATAACAATCTTTTACGAAGCATTGCGCTTATTTGTGACTCTGAATCCAGTTCTTTCATAGCTAAGCTGAATGATCTTGGGTACAATAATGCTCTATTTGATCTTTGAGACAGTGATGGAAATTGAACAGCATCATTTCTTCTTAGTTTCAAATATTGAGCATCTTTATCAAATACAATGTTTGTTGATTTCTCATATGCTGGCATAGTGAAAGTAATATCAGACAAATCTGATAAACTCTCATTAAAAGTAATACGATTATCTAGAATGAAATTCATATCATATAATATATTTAAGCAAGAAGCTCTCATTTTCTTCCTAGTTACAGATTTAGCTTTAATATTTCTAGATTCGACTAATCTATCCATCATAACGCCATAGGAGGTTGAAAATGAAGGCTTTACATTAACCTTCTTTAGTGATCCTAAAACAAAATCCGCAGAAGAATGCTTCATAGTCTCGACTAAACAATAAAGTGTGTGTTCATGAATGTAGTCATCTATATCCATGAAATAAAGATAATCACCCTCTGAATTCATAATTCCTTTATTTCGAGCAATTGCTACATTAGATATTGATTTGTCAATTATTATTTTCAAATCGAATTTCTTTTTAATTTCATGTAGTAAAACATCTATTTCTGATTCGATTTCATTCAGTACTATTATCCATTCAAAATCTGAATAAATTTGCCTTTCAAGCAAATTAGCACATGCCTCTATATATTTTTTATCTTTATTATATAGCGGGGTAATTATACTTACTTTTTTCACTATTTATGACACTCTCCTAACACATCAAGTTTAATGGAAGAACACTATACAAAAGAAATAGAGGCTTACGTTGAACGCAGGCCTCATTATCGGAAGTTATTGATGCAATAGTTCATCCTTGATTTTAGAGGTTGATATTCCATCAGTTCTTGGAAGGTAAACAACTTCACAATAATCATTTAAAAAGTCAAATTTCCCTTCCCAATCATCTCCCATAACAAATATATCTATATCGTACTTTTTAACATCTTCTACTTTTTGATCCCATGTTTTCTCAGGGATCACTTCATCCACGTAACGAATAGCCTCAAGAATCATCTTTCTATTTTCAAAGCTATGATATGCTTTTTTATCTTTAATTGCATTAAACTCATCAGTAGATATAGCGACAATCACGTAATCACCTAAGTCTTTTGCACGTTTTAGTAAGTTTATATGACCCCAATGTAATAAATCAAATGTGCCATACGTTAATACCTTTTTCAAGGCTCTCCCTCCATATCTGTAGGTAGTTAATAATAATGTCTAAAAAATATTGTTATCACTTTGTAAACACTTTAACAGTATAACACAAGCTTCTAAATAGAATCATGGCATTTTCTAGATAAAGTGCGAAAGATTCTATTACATCACATGATCAAATAATTCTCATGTAAAAGTCCTAACGGTTACGAAAGCTCTTAAGAATACTTTCAGTATTAAAACGCCAAGAAAACCTAATATATAATAAGTAATGACTTGCACTCCCATCAAATATTCAAGACAAACTGACAAAAGAAGTATAAGAAAAAAACCAGGTAATCCCAAAATAAAACAAGCAAATTCAAATAAAATCGATTTATTTCGTATTTGCTGTACTGGATCTTTTTGCTCAATTGTTGCAGTATGAGTCAAATCGAACGATAAAGGAAGAAGGAGAGACATAATAATACAAGTAATAACAATATACAATAAAATCATTGAGAGCATAGAGATCTCTAACATTCCTGTCATAACAAGATATGCAAGTGGAAACGAGAGGAACACGGGTAATGTCGCTGCTCTAATCAGCATGTCTATAAAAAATCCAAGCTTGGATTTTTTTTTGTCATTCTCGCTAGTTCACCATCTACACAATCAAACAAATAGCCTAAATTATAAGCTACAAAGGCTAAAATAAAACTTGTTGGTGTGGCCATAACCATAAACAAACCTGATAACAAAACAAACAAAACACTTAACCAACTGACCGCGTTTGGTGTGAGCCTCATTTTTTCAAATAATATCGTTATATAAATTGACATTCGTCTGAGTACATACCAAGACCACAAATCTTCTTTTGCACTATACGGTTGGACCTGACGTCTTAGTTCTATAATGCGCTCTGAATCAAAAAAAAATGTAGACAATTTCTCGGAAGACAAAGTGACAGCTCCTTCTTTTTAACACCACTTATTTAAGTGCAAATATCTCTTCTACCGTTTTTGCGGCTGAACGGCCATCATCAAGGTAACAAAAACGTTCTAAAAAGCCTTTATAGAACTGGTCATTTTTATTATCCAGACCTTCAATCTTTTTAATTTCTTCAACAATTTGATTCGTATTCATCACTAATGGTCCAGGCGCTTCCTTCTCTAAATCAAAATAGAATCCGCGAATTTTACCTCTGTATAATTCAATGTCATATGTGAAGAAAAAAATGGGTCTTTTTAAAATGGCATAATCAAAGAATACAGATGAATAATCAGTGATTAAGATATCGGACATCAAGTATAGATCGGTAATATCGATACCTTTTGAGTAATCAAATACAAAGTCTTGATATTGATCGATCTCAAACATCTCTGATACAAAAGAATGCATTCTTAATATGACAATATAATCGTGACCGATCTCTTTTTTTAATAGATCTAAATCAAGCTGCAGCTTAAACTTATACTTGCCTGGTTCATAGTACTCGTGATCTCTCCATGTTGGTGCGTATAAGATTACTTTTTTCCCTTCAGGTAAACCATGTTTTTGCTTAAGTGTAATAATGTCAGCTTTATTATTACGGTTCATTAAATCATCATTACGAGGATAACCCTGCTCAATTATTTTCCCTTTAAAATCAAATGCCCGTTTGAAAATCTCAGTTGAATAGCGATTAGGTGAAAGGAGATAGTCCCAATTTCTCGCTTCTTTTTGAAAGCCCTCGATATAACTTTCACGATTAGTACCTGGCATATGCACTTCTTCCATATCTGCAACAAGTCTCTTTAAAGGGGTTCCGTGCCAGGTCTGAATGTACACATTATGTTTTGGTTTTGGAACCCAAGATGGCATTCGGCTATTGGTTACCCAATATTTTGCACGGGCCATTTTAATAAACCATTTTAATGACAGTCTTTTTACATATGGAATACCAGCTTCATCAAATAAATGTTTACTTTGTTTATTTACACTCCAAATCAGCTCATAACCCGACTCATGCTCTTGCATATATTCATACATGGCTTTTGGATTACAGCTGTACTGCTTGCCCGAAAAACTTTCAAACATCACAAGCTTCTTTTGAATAGGAAGCAACGAAGCAGTGGCAAACAAGCATCTTGATATTTGCCTAGCTAGCGGAAGTTGTTTTAATCGTTTTATAGTAGATTTCATTCAATTCTCCTTATTCCATCCTCTTCAAAAGAAACCTCCGTCACATATTGTGAGTCAGAGGTTTTTAATTTATCAAAAGTCTTCTTGTTTTTTTGCAAAGATACCCACTTTTTTTGTCTTCTTCACTTCACCTTCAGATTTGGCCTTATTAATAACAACCAATATTGTTCTGAGAAGAATAATAAAATCCAACCACAGCGAGTAATTACGGATATAATGTAGATCAAACTTAAGTTTCTTATCCACATTTGTTGTGTATTTTCCCATCACTTGTGCATAACCAGTAATTCCTGGCTTAACAGTATTTCGGTAGTTAAACCATTTGTTATCCTTCTGAAATTGATCCGCAAAGAAATTTCTTTCAGGACGTGGTCCAACTAATGACATATCACCTATTAGCACGTTAATCAGCTTGGGGCAGCTCATCGATGCGTGTCTTACGCATAAAACGACCGATCTTTGTAATACGATCATCACCAGATTGAGCCAAGGTTGGTCCTGTTTTCTCTTCGGCATTTTCAACCATTGAACGGAATTTCAATATCTGAAATTGTTTATGATCCTTGCCTATACGATCCTGTTTGAAGAAAATTGAGCCTCCGTCTTCTAGTTTAATAACTAATGCAGCAATTAAACAGACTGGCAAGGTTGGTACTAAAATCGCCAGTGAAAAGACAATATCTGTGATGCGTTTTAATGCTAACTGAGCAACAGGCAATGTAAATGGTTTAACCTGCATAACCATTGTATCATCAAGTGTTGTAACGGACGTGTTCATTACTAATAACTCATTAACAGTTGGAACGACATAGACTAACTTATTGTTTTTCATCGCATGGAAAATGATTCGGTTCTTTTTATCTTCTTCAAGTGAAGAACTTAAGAAGACAAAATCATAGTTTAAGAGCTGTGATTTAAGCTGCTGTACACTCGATTTTTTATCGTAGTACTTCGCATTCCCGTTGTTAGAAAGGAATTGCGAGAGATTGTCTTCCATCTCATTAAATTCAGACTCCGCTCCAATGAACATTAGCTTACCTTTTCGGGAAAGTTGATTATATTTTGTATAGAGTACTTTCCAAGTAAGAAGCATCACAAACGCAAAAACATGAGCAAGAATGATAACAGAACGTGGTAAGGCAAATTCTCTAAATAAAAATGAAGCGGTCATTGTTAAGAGCATGATAAATGTTAATGAAACCGCAAGCTTTCGAACAATATCCCATACATCATACTGAATGAGTCGATCCACTTCATAGATACATATAAACACTACACTAATTAATAAAATCCACGGAATAACCGACATAAACGCTTCGATATTTCGAGGAGCAATCCGTTCGTATCGTGCTGTAAAAGCAAGTACGTACGCCATTATAATAATAAAGAGGTCTATAACAATGATAAATCCTCTGGCAAATTTATTGGGAAAAATATTTAGCATACAAATAACCCCTAGATTCATAGTCTAAAGGTTATTTTAACACACTCTTTACGGAAAACCTCTTCTTTTTTACAATTTCCTTTAAATCTTCACAGTTGTATACATCTACAATAAGGTGCGTTAGTTCGATTCATACAGGTCGATCATTTCATGAATGTCACCCTCTGCTTCGACCTTACCTCGATTTAAGACAATCGCTCGATCACAAAGTTTTTTTAATGGTCCCATACTATGAGAAACAATCACAATTGTTTTACCTGCTTCTTTCATCTCAAGCATTTTTTTATTACACTTTTTTTTGAAATCTCGATCTCCAACCGCTAATACTTCATCAATTAAGACAATGTCCGTCTCAATGTGAACAGCAATAGAGAATCCAAGTCGTGCTTTCATTCCAGATGAATAAAATTTAACAGGTGTATGAATAAATTCATCAAGCTCTGCAAACTCAACAATGACTGGTAGTAACTCTTCAATCTGTCGCTTTTTCAATCCGTAGATCGCACAGTTTAGACGAATATTCTCCATACCTGATAAGTCTCCACTTAAACCGGCACTTAACTCAATTAAAGGCATCAACGTGCCATTAAGCTTAATCTGCCCGCTATCAGGAACAATAACACCAGAGATTACTTTAAATAAAGTACTCTTACCTGCACCATTTTTCCCAATAATCGCGTAGCCTTCACCTTTTTTTACGGTGAACGATACGTCCTCCAGTGCTTGAAATTTGTCGATGGTCTTTTCATGCTTAAATAAAGAGATTAATTGACCTTTAATTGTCTTTTCCGTTGGCTTTCGAAACGCTTTTTTTATATGATTCACTTCAATGGCATTACTCATCTTACATCACTTCCCCGATCTTACGACTCATGACCTTGAAGAATTTCCAACCTCCAAAAAAGATAACCAATGAGAAAGTGATCGTATAGGCAATCATCCCCCAAGTTGGTGTCAATTCGCCACCATGAAAGATCCATCTGTAGATTGTTAATATTGTTACCATCGGATTTAACTGAAACAAAATAAAATATCCACCAAGCTGTTCCTTTACTTGAAGTAATGGATACATAACAGCCGACAAATACATCCAGCCACGCATGAGAAGTCCAACAATAAATTCAACATCTCTAAAATAGACATTTACACAAGAAAAAACAAATACAATGCCGAGTAGCAACACTGTCTGCAGAAGAATGACAAATGGTAGAACAGCTAGTCCAACTAATGGTATGGAACCATTAATGTACAACGAATAGGCTGCCACGAGTATAAGTGATATTAACAAATTGACCAGGCTTGATGCCGTTACTGTAATAGGAAACAATTCTCTAGGAAAATAGATTTTTTTAATCAAGGATCCATTTGACGTTAAGCTTTTTGTTCCTCTTGAAACAGAGTGTTGCGTATACATAAATGGAATTAAGCCCGATACAAGGAACAAGGTATAATTTTCAATCGATACACGCGCAATCACCATAAAAACTAACGTAAAAATCAACATCAAACCCAATGGCTCTAGTAACGTCCAAAAATAACCAAAAAACGTATTTCGATAACGAACGCGTAGTTCTTTATGAACAAGAAAATACAGCAGTTCTTTATACTTCAGAATCTCTTTCATTTCATCTCAACCTTACCGATTTGGACTTAACACTTTCAACGTTATATCATTATTTAATCGGTTTGTCACTTCTCAGTGATTTTCGTTTCTTCTTAAAAAACCAGTACTCTTTTTTGAAAAAAGCCTTAAAACAACCTAAGCCACGGAAAAAATGAAGACAGAAAAAAGTCCAAATGGTAGGTAGGAAATAGCGAAGTCCAGATTGTTTGATGATACCACGACTTGCCCAGCTTGGCTGCAGCAAGATAAAGCAACCCGACACCACCTAGCACCCAACGCATAGGCGCAAAGAAAACAGCAAGCAAGAGCACCGCTAATCCAATTAGAAAAGCAAACAAAGGAGCTTTATGTCTGATCCGTAAACTACCTGGAACAGATTGATCAGCAATCATCGTCCACGTTCCATCACCTAATGACTTTTGAATCAAGCCCTTTAATGTTAGCCGAACATAATACGTTGATTGAATCGATGTAGACATAAAAAAGCGCATTCCCTGATCCTTCATTCGCTTATGAAACTCAATATCCTCATTTCGCTTTAGGTCCTCATTAAAATACCCAACCTTTTCAAAGACCTCTCGCTTATACGCACCATATGGAACGGTATCAACAAATCCTTCCCATACCCCTTTAATAGTTCGAAATTTGGAATTTCCTACACCAAATGAATGCGAATAGACATATTGATTAATTGTTCCTTGGAAACCTGTTCCTTCAGAATTAATAATTCCACCAACACACTCAACACCTGGTTGCTTCTCTATTAGCTTAAGGTAATTCTCTAAAAAGTCCTCTGGAATTAGAGTATGCCCATCAATCCGAAGAATATAATCACCCCTGGCTGCTTGAATGCCAAGATTCCAAGCCAGGGGAAGGGTTTGTTTTGGGTTTGAGATAAGTTTAATGAGATTTGGATTAATATCTTTAAATGATTGTACCTTATCTACAGTTTTATCAGTTGACATTCCATCTATAATAATTATTTCATAATCTTGTTCATTAACTGTCTGCTCATGTAACTTTAAAATCAGTTCACTTATAAAGCGTTCTTCGTTTTTTGTGACAATCAAAACAGTAATTTTCACTGGTTCATTAACATTTCCCATCGGTATACATCTCCATGTATCGCACTTAATATCGTTTAATTAATCATTGTTTCTAGTAAAGCTCATTTGGTCACCTTCAGAATTCACAAGTACATCATAGCCATTTATGAGATATAGACCACCACTATTCACTAAATTAGTAGAGTCTATCGTTTCATCAACAACAATAGCAACTGCAATGTTTTTTTCATCAAACTTTATAGTAAAGCTCTCATGAGGAAAATTCATATAAGTAAATCCATAATTATCAGTCATCTCGTTTTCATCAGCACCATTTAAGACAGTTTTAGCGCTATCTTTAGTTTCTCCGAGCTGAGCAAGAAAATACTGATAAGAAGTACCGAATCTTTCCGGTAGTATCTTCACAATGTCATCCATGGATATTGTAGAATTTGAAATTTGATCTTCCGATAAAATTAAAGCATCCCTATCTATATACTTTTCTGAGTTATTGTTCTCAACTAGATAAGCATTAGATTCTGCATTTCTCCTATAATTGTTACTTTAGAAGCAAATGGTAAGACTGTATCCTCTATATTTAAATGTGCATCTTGATATAAAGCTGCTTCTTCAACAGAAATATACCCTTCCTTATCTTCATTAAAAAGGGATTCCTGTTCAATCTCCTCTTGCTCAACCAAATCTGCATTATCTTCTTCATTTCCCTCTGAAACACTAGTCCCTATAGTCGGAGAAACTAAGAATATCCCACTAATAATAAAAGCTAAAACAAATATTGATAGCTGTAATGGAAATGCTAAATTTAATTGTTTTTTGCTTTTAACTCGAACTTTCTTTTTTTTCTGAGTATATCTAGAAGGCAAAATATCCGGGTCATATGGTTTCTCTTCTGGCTCTATAACTTTTTTTTCCTGATGGTTAGGGGCCACGATCGTTGAGCGCTTGTCTTTTAACTCTTCCTTATGAGCTTGTTTAGCTTCATTTGAAAGTTTGTTAAACCAATTTATATACTCTTCGTAATTTTCGAGGACCGTTTTCGTTTCACCAAATTCTTTTAGCTCTCCATTATGAAGCCAGAGAACGCGATCAGAAATACTTTTTATTTGTCCAATTGAATGGCTAATAAAGATAATCGTTTTACCTTGTGATTTAAATTCATTGATTTTATCTAAACATTTTTGGTAAAAAGTTTTGTCTCCAACTGATAAGGCTTCATCTACAATTAAAAGATCTGGATTGGTATGCACTGATATCGCGAAACCAAGCCTAGACTTCATACCCGATGAATATTTTTTAACTGGCTGATTCATGAAATCTCCAATATCAGCAAAGTCTTCGATAGAAGGAGTTAGTTGATCTACTTCATTTCTTGAGAATCCATGCATGAGTAACTTAAGTTCAATATTGTCATAGCCACTTAAATTATTGTTAAGTCCTACATTTATTGCAATCAATGAAGGCTCTCCATTAATATCGATTTGCCCCTCTGTTGGTGGGATCACATGTGAAAGAATATTAGAAATTGTCGATTTACCAGATCCGTTGATTCCTACAACACCAACGGTTTCACCATCTTTAATCTCTAATGAAATATCTCGAAGTGCATAGAAGTTTCTCTGCTTTTCCTTCTTCATTGACTTTGGTGTCAAAATATCAAGTAGTTTCTCTGTATTCGTTCGATATAAGGTATATTGCTTACTCACACCTGTTAATTTAACCTTGTGCTGCACGTTAAAGCCTCCACTCATAAATAATCAACAAAGCTATCTTTGAATTTGTAATGAATGTATGAGCCTATAAATGCAAGAACAAGAATGCCTGTCCAGAAGTAGCTCATATATGCTAGATTTTCAAAAAACCAAGCTCTGCCTAAAAGCGTGTCACGAAATCCTTCAAATAGATAATAGAATGGATTTAATTGTAAAAATGAAATCATCCAATCAGGCATTGTATATGGTACCCAAACGATTGGTGACAAGAAGAACATCATTCGCATACCTGCTTGTAATAATTGATAATAATCGCGAATGATAGTAGCAATTGTTGAACTAAAAAGTGTAAACACATATAAAAATGTGAATAAACTTATTAAGTAGTACGGAAGCTGCAGTATATAGATTCCAGGGTTAATTCGATTAATTAATAAAATTATTGCAAGTATGCCCAACATTAATACAAAACTCATGGCATTGCCTACAATGACAATCGAAGGCAGTACACTAATAGGGAACTTCATTTTAGAGACCATTCGAATTTTTTGATGAACACTATTAGAACCTTGGAGGATCGTTGGACTAATAAAAAACCAAGGGATAAGACCGATTACTAGCCATACAAAAAAAGGCGTTTCACCAACATCTGCTCCGCCTCTTATTCCTAGACCAAAAATCGCCCAAAATACTAAGACCTGCATCAAAGGATTAAAGATTTGCCATAGCATCCCCAAATAGTGCAGCTGATACTTGCTACGTTGTTCATAACCTGCAAGTCTAAAAATGAGATGTTTGTTTTTATACTGTTCTTTTATGATACTAAATATATTTCTCATACCAAAATACCCTTCTTACTTTCTATTTGTCTACTTAAAATAAGACACCTTTTACTCAATCCATATTAGCAGAACAATCTTTTATACAGAATACATATATACCTAATAATAAATTAAAGTTCTCGCAATTACGACCTAAATTTTCAACCTTCGCTTTTCTGCCTTATTATGTCCATAAATTTTAATTTTCCATCAAAAATTTACACATAATTAATACACATAGCTAAAAGAGGTAAAGAAAATTTACCCCTTTCATTTATATATTTCATTGAACGTCTTCTTTTATTAGTTCATTTACAAATCTTTCACTCGAATTTCCATCTAAATCATCGAAAAAGTATTGGACAAATGGCTCGATACGTTCTGATTCAAATTCATTATTAGTAATACTATTAACTATGTCATCAGTAGACTTAGCTAAAACACCAGGAATAAAAGATTGATAGTCAAAGTAAAAATCCCGTTTTTGGATGTATTCTTCAACATCATATGAGAAGAATATCATTGGCTTTCTTAACAATGCGTATTCAAAGCATACTGAAGAGTAGTCTGTGATAAGGATATCTGTTATAAACAACAAATCATTCACTTCTCTATACTCTGAAAAATCATAAAAGAAATCTACATAATGATAAGGAATAGTAATTTTATTTTTTATGAATGGATGCACTTTAAAGATAAATACATATTCATCTTTTAATTCATTATATAACTTATCCAAATTTAATACATCATATGGGTAATGAGCAGAACTTTGTCCATTTCCTCGGAATGTTGGTGCAAACAAGATAACTTTTTTATTTTTCAAAAATGGATACTGATTATAAAGTTCTTCTCTTTTATTTTCTTTATATTTTTCATCAAAGAAGATATCAGTTCTTGGAACACCAATTGGAGCTACAGCAGCTTCATCTATACCGAACCCTTCAGCATAATGACGTACAATGTTCTTTGAACTAACAACTGCTTTTGTATAATTTCTGTGATTTAATGATTTAATTGATGGTCCGCCTGGTCTACCTACTCGGCTGTATCCAAATGTTTTAAATGCTCCTACTGCATGCCATACCTGTATCAAATCTGCTTCTTCACGTATTTTTAATGGATAAATTATAGGATAAAAATCATCTAAAATTATTTTTTTAGAAGTTGCAAACCAATATGCTAGTTGAATTGTCTCTTTTAATGTTTTCTTTTCTGTGATAGCAGATTTCAACATAAACTTGTAGTCATAATTCAATCCTTGCTTAAGCATATTTTCATAAACAAAGCCAAAGTTCCCATCCATCTCAATTCTACTATCTGACGCAAATGTTATTCTATCTTGCTTAATTGGTAGGAGGTTGAATAATTTATATAATGATTTGAAAATAAAACTGTTTCTTTCTTTTGCTTTCTTCGTTTCTTTTTTTGATGATGGATCTAGGTCATTAGGATTTAAATCTTTTAGTTTAGTCGCTTCAAGCTTGGAGAGTTTTTAATTTTATATTTTGGGTAACCATTAAATTATATTGAAGGTGTCTTTTTGCAGTATAGTATTCCAATTTTGTTGAATGGAAATTATTTTTCAGAAATCGATTAATATTTCCAAGCGGCACCTCTCGTTCTATTACCCCTAATGAAGTATTTAAGAGAGTAAGTTTTATAAACATGTTGTATGAACCATTAGGAAGAGGAGCTCCCCCTTTTGTAACAGACGAAAAGTTAATTTCACCTTCAAAGCCTGCCCACTTATATTTTTCTTCTTCAAAATTATCTAGGTCATGTAATGGAAATTCAAAACGTTCTTTTTCATCATCATTGTTCCTTAAAACAATCGCTTTATAAATATGGTCATCTTTTTCGAGAGGAATTCCAGAAAAATATGCATAACCATTAATTTTCATTAATCCGCCATTCCAAGATAAGTGAGTTACTTTGCGATTAATTTCATACAAATTGGCATCAGTGATTCCATCTATTGGCAGTTGTTCATCTTCTATTACTTCATGTGTTTGTTTCGTTCCCATTCTTTCCACTCCAGTGCCTACTTTTACTTATTACTAATTATCTTTTAATAAAATATCAACAAAACGTTTACTTGATTTACCATCTTTTTGATCATAAAATAAGTCAACAAATTTATTGACTTTTTCTTGATTGAAATCTTTTTGGTGTATTGAAGAAATTAATTCATTTGTTGTTTTTACTATTGGACCAGGAATAAAATCTTTATATGAAAAATAAAAATCACGATTTCTAGTATATTCATCTACATCGAAGGCAAAAAACACCATCGGTTTATTTAACAGTGCATATTCAAAGCACACTGAAGAATAATCAGTAATAAGCACATCTGAGATTAATAACAAATCATTTATTTCACGATATGCAGAGAAATCATAGTAAAAATCTTTATATTCTTGAGGCAATTTAAACTGCTCTTTTACAAAAGGATGTAATTTTAATATAAAAATATATTCCTCATTTAAATCTTCATATATGGATTTGAAATCGATTTGATCAAAGGGGAAATAAGCCGTTGTTTTCCCTTTTCCTCGAAAAGTAGGCGCAAACATTATTACTTTTTTACCTTTTGTAAAGGGATACGTTTTATAAAGTTCCTCTTTTTTACTTTTTTTATAGGAATCGTCAAAGAACACATCCGTTCTAGGTACACCTATAGATTTCACTTTCTGCTCTTCAATTCCAAACCCTTCAGCATAATATGAGATTACACTATTAGAACTAACTATAGCCTTAGTATAATTTCTATGTGTTCTTGAATTGGAAGATGGAGCCCCTGGCAAACCTGCTCTACTATGACCGAATCGTTTAAACGCACCAACAGCATGCCATACTTGGATAAGCTCTGCTTCTTTCCTAATTTTCAAAGGGTAAACATAAGCGTAATAGTCATCTACAATTATTTTTTTTGAAGTAGCTAATAAATACGCAAGTTTAACGTAAGTCAATGGATTTTTACGTACATTCTCTTTCAACATAAACTTACAATCAATATTCAGTTTCTGTCTTTTTATTTCCTCAAATATGAATAAGAAATTACCTGATAAATCACTTCGACTATCAGAAGCAAAAAGTATTTGATTTTTTTTTATGGGGATAAGGCAAAATGATAGGTACAATGATACAAAAATAAACTTAAAAAGACTTCGAGCTATTTTGAAATGAAACTTTTTAATTTTTTCATCTCCATTCAATTGAAACCACTTTCTTTTCCGGTTCCCAAATTCTGCATTTAGATTTTCCATTCCAAGACCGTCTTCCCCCATGCGGAGACTTGATCTTCTTCAAAAGCATGGCGTATATCATCAATATTATTTATCGTGACTACCTTTGTAACTAAATGATTTAGATAGCTAATTACTTCTTTATTTTGTTCTAGAAAGTCAACTGTATCAACAAAATCATTTCTACCACTTCTGCTACTTCCAAATAAAGTAATGCCCTTTTCCAATACCATTCTAGTGTTTATTTCAACAGGGTCTTCACTTACACCTAAAAGAGAGATAGAGCCTTGTGGTTTTATACAGTCTATAATTTGTTCAATTGCCATCTCACTACCAAGTCCACCCACACATTCAAATGCATGATCAATCTCTACATCAGATGGTATGTTATTTATCAAATATGATTTATCAATAAATGTAAAATATTCTATTTTACGTTTGGTTTTCCCAAACAAAACAACTTCAGATTCGGGATATTTATTTTTAAGCAATATCGATGTAATATAACCAAGGTTCCCATCCCCCCAAACTCCAATAGTCTGTTTACGATCATGAGATTTAAAATTAAAACGCGTAATCCCATGCATTGCTACACTTACTAGTTCTAAAAATGCGGCTGTATGAATATCTAGTTCTTTGAATAGTGGAACTAAACGATCATGTCGCATAAATACATAATCTTGCATAAATCCATCATATCCACTTGAACGAAAACGGGAAGATCTCAAGTAATTTTCATCCATGTGATCATCTTGTTCAATTGGCAAATTCGGAATCATTACAACTGGCTGACCGACTTCAAATTCCTCTTTAGGATCGTACACTACTTCTCCAACGCCCTCGTGTATGAGTGACATTGGTAATTTTTTTTCGAGTACTGAGGCATCTCTCTTACCTTGATAATACCTTTGATCCGCATTACAAACAGATAAAAATTTTGGTCGGATAATTACTTTATCTGAATTAATTGTCCTTGGTTTATAAGTGACTTCAAATTGACCAGGATAAACTAGACGATAGACTTGGTTTATCATACAGTGGCCACCTCTTCAGGATCCCTTTCAGCATAAGTCGAGTCCTTAATTATCGCTTCAGCCACTTTTAAATCATACGGTGTTGTTATTTTTATATTATAAACTTCGCCTTTAACTAATTTAACAGTATGACCTCTAAGTAAACATATTTTGGCAGCATCAGAAAGAATATCTCTTTCTTCTTCGTTAAGACTCTCATAAGCATTTTTCAAAGTTTTAATATTAAAACTTTGGGGGGTTTGACCTTGATACATTTTTTCTCGAATTGGTATATCAGTAATGGTTTCATTATTTTTTGATTCTACAATAGTATCAATTGCCTCAATCACCGTATCACAAGCACCAAATTCTAGTGCAGCATTAATGTTATCTTCGATAATTCGATGTGTTAGAAATGGTCGAACCGAGTCGTGTGTAACAATAATATCTTCATCTGTTGAGCCGAAAGTATTTTCTATATATGCAATACCAGACATTATTGTTTCATTACGAGTGTTTCCGCCTTTTACAAGTTTAATTTTATCCATTCCGCCAATATATTTCTTTATAATATCTCCTGTATAATTCAACCATTTCTCAGGTACTAAAATTAAAATTGCATCTAACTTTTGATTTAACAAGAATTTTTCAATTGTATGAATTAATATAGGCGTGTCGTCTAATGTAAGAAATTGTTTAGGGAGATGTGTATTACCCATTCTACTACCATTGCCACCAGCTAAAATCATTCCATAAATCATTATAAGCCTCCTTAATAAATGCATTCCGATATTTTATATAATTAACATTAACTTTACAATAGTAACATAGACATAACATTCCACTCAAATCCCATTTTTTGCATGAAATCATATTAAAGATAAGCCTAGCTCTATTTTTTAGAGTTCTTGTTTTATCCTTTACTTATATAAATAAAGGATAAAACAGGTTAAAGTTTACTGGTAAAATACTTACGAAAACCTCTAATAAAGATATTTGCAAACAAATAAATTTATTAGAGGTAATAGTAGCATTGTATGGGTTCTTATCTATAAAAGTTAAACCGCAACTATTGTTTTTGATTTTAATGCGTAACGTTTCCATATTACAAATAGATACTATTGTGAATTGTTCTCAATTTTTATACTTAGATTACCGTGGTCCTTTGTAAAATACGGAACTGCCAAGAAGTTAGAATTTATGGTTTTAGTTGACATAATAATATTTTCAGCCTTGTTATAGCCAAGTCTTTTCTCAAATGCAACGTTACGATCTTCTGATAAAATTGAAATATCTAATATGCATTGTTTTTTAATATTAAAATGATCTATTTTTAAATGAGCCTCAATATAATAATTGTCGTTACTAATTTTTATTACTTTTAATGGGAATTCAATGAAGTTTTTCGTTTCTCGATCATATAATTTCCCGATAATATTAGGACTTAATACTTCACTGTCCTTCACATTCAAAAAATAAACATTCCCTTCAAAACTTAAGTTAGAGCGTTCTAAAGTAACACTGGATAAATATAAATCCATATTTTCAACATTTATCTTCATTGCCTTTTGAGACTTGATAGTTTCAAACATTTCCTTCCAATTATCTGCGAATTTTTTTTCACTAAAATGGTGAGATGATTCAATAGCATTTTTCGAGAATTGATTTAATCGATCTTTAGTACTTAATAGCTCAATTATGCGGTCTGACATTTCTTTAATATTATCACCCTCTATCAAATATCCATTGTAACCGGATCTAATCATATCAGAAGGACCATATTTAATATCCATTGAGATTACAGGGGTACCATTTGAAAGACTCTCTAATACACTCATTGCAAAACCTTCATACTTACTTGTAATTAAAGAAATTGAAGAATTCTCTAGTGTTTGTTTCGGATTTTCAGTATAAGGTTTAAGAAACACGTTTCTAGTTAAACCTAACTCCCGAATCAATTTTTCGAGATTTTCTTTTTCTTCTCCAAATCCATAGATTGAAAGACTTGCATCCGGCAAAGCAGATACAACCTCTTCAAACGCTTTTATTGCGATATCTAGTCTTTTTTCTTTATGATATCTAGATAATATTGTTACATTATGGTCCATAGGTATCACTGGTTTGTCTAAAATGTGTTCACTATAATGAGGTATTACAAAATAATTTTCTCGAGAACCATATCGAGACTTTATATCATCCCTTTGCAAATTTGTCAGAAATACGATAGCATCAACTTCATTTAATCTTGATAATACAGCCCTATTTCCTAAGCGTATTGTAGACATAAAATGATAAGGTTCTCTTAGATGTGTACTGTGTGTCATATATATTTTATAAATAAAAGGGCTATTAAATGATAATGTCATATCATCAGTCCCTCTAGCTTCACCTATTAAAAATGTTGATTTTTCACCAACCAGCTTTTCTAAAAAAAAGTGTTGAAAATCAATAGTATTCCTAAATTCAATAGATTTATTGTTTACGTAATCGAAAAGCATTATCCTTATAATTTTTGAAGTTTCATTACTGGGGTTATATTCATGCCATTTTGAAAGATAGCAAATTCCTTCTTCAGTAAGAAATAGTTCCTGAACTAATTTATTATAAACCGAATCAAAAATTAGTATTTTTGTAAGAATTGATTCAGAGTTATAAATCTTCCTTTTTATTCTTGACCGTCTTTCATCAAAGTAGTCTTCTAGTATGGTAGAACCATTTATGTTTTTTCTTCGATACATTTTGTATAGCCCGTTAAGATAAAAGCGACTTATTGTTGAACTTTCTTTTACCTCTTGTAAAAACTGATACTCCGTACTTGGTGAATAACCAACAGAGTCTATATCCACTTTTGAATTAACAAGTGAACTCGAACAACGTTCCTTAAAGAACTCATTGATATTTGTCACAGTTGTATTATTATCTATGTATTTTCTTTGATACAAACTTCTAATGATTTGAGGATATTCCGGATCGAAATTAAAAGTGGCTATTTGAGTTTTTACACCAAATTGTTTTGAAAATACTTTACACCTATTTAACATAGCCTTCGTTAGGCCTCCAAAATTATAGGCAATTTCAGATGTAGTAATTAAAATTTTCTCATTCATAGACTAAGCTCCTAATTATAATAGTATTTCAAGTATAATATATAAAAAAAAACGATTCAACTTTACATATCAGGTCTCCGTTATTACTAATATTGAAATATAAACCAGATCCTGTTAGTTATATTCAATTATCAATGTTTTTTTCGACAAAAATACTTGTCCACATGACAACATCCGACTGCGACGGCTTTTTACGACATTTATGCACAACCTGTGGGTAATATCTATATATTGTTTTTTTAGTGTTTATCATATACTATATGTGGTATAGTTCATTAAATAAGATTGAAAACAAGGAACGTGATATGACATGCAAATCATATACGATTCAAAAACAGGCAACGTCAAACGGTTTGCAGCCAAGCTACCTTTTGAAGACAAGCAGCCTCTACATCAAGATACACACATAGATGAGCCCTTTATCCTCATTACCTACACAACCGGCTTCGGTAATGTTCCACCCAGCACTGAGGAATTTCTTGAGAAAAACGCCGACTATATAGTCGGTGTTGCGGCAAGTGGTAATCGTATTTGGGGGGCAAACTTTGCAAAAAGCGCAGATACCATATCTGCACGCTACAACATTCCTGTGTTCAGGAAATTCGAGTTAAGCGGCACGTCCTCGGCGTAGAAACATTTACACAGGAGGTCAACAATGCTACTACAAAAACAAAACAGCATTCCACGATGGGTTGAATTAAACAATCAGATTATGATTCGTAAAGAAGGTCAATTCCAATTTGATAAAGATTTAGAGGCCGTACATAGTTATTTTGTTGATTACATCAACCAAAATACGGTCTTCTTTCATGATCTTGAAGAAAAGATCAAATATCTAGTAGAAAATGATTATTATGAAGAGCACATTATTGATATGTACACGATGGAAGATATTAAAGAAGTCTACCAATTGGCTTATGAGAAAAAATTCCGCTTTCCTTCATTTATGAGTGCATTTAAGTTCTATAACGACTATGCGCTTAAAACGAATGACAAAAAGAAGATTCTTGAACGCTATGAGGATCGCATTTCGATCGTTGCGTTATTTTTTGCAAAAGGTGACACAGCGAAGGCAAAACAATATGTTGAAACAATGATTAATCAAGAGTATCAACCAAGTACGCCTTCTTTCTTAAATGCTGGTCGTAAGCGTCGTGGGGAGCTTGTTAGTTGTTTCCTTCTTGAAGTAAATGATTCACTAAATGATATCTCAAAAGCGATTGATATTTCTATGCAGCTATCAAAGCTTGGTGGCGGAGTATCTCTTAATCTTTCGAAGCTTCGTGCAAAGGGTGAAGCGATCAAAGATGTTGAGAATGCGACTAAAGGTGTTGTAGGTGTAATGAAGCTTCTTGATAATGCCTTCCGTTATGCGGATCAAATGGGGCAGCGTCAAGGTTCAGGAGCAGCGTATCTTAACGTTTTCCATAGTGACATTAACGATTTCCTTGATACTCGTAAAATCTCAGCGGATGAGGATGTACGTGTTAAGACGTTATCAATCGGTGTTGTGATTCCAGATAAATTTGTAGAACTTGCACGTGAGGATAAGGATGGCTATGTCTTCTACCCACACACTGTTTACAAAGAGTACGGAGTTCATATGGATGAAATGGATATGGACGAGATGTATGAACAACTTGTTAATAATCCTAACGTTCGTAAGGATAAGATGAATCCTCGTCGTCTGTTGCAGAAGCTAGCAATCTTGCGTTCTGAATCGGGTTATCCATACATCATGTTTGCAGACAATGTAAACAAAGCACATGCTAACAATCATATTAGTAAAGTGAAATTCTCTAATCTTTGCTCTGAAGTGCTTCAAGCGTCTCAAGTATCTTCTTATGGAGATTACAATGAAGAAGATGACATCGGTCTTGATATTTCTTGTAACCTTGGCTCAATTAATATCATGAACGTAATGAAGAACAGGTCTCTTGAACAAACTGTTGCGATTGCAACAGATTCGTTAACGCATGTATCAGAGACAACAAACATCCCTAATGCACCAGCTGTGCTTCGAGCGAATAATGCTATGCGTTCGATTGGTCTTGGCGCGATGAACCTTCACGGATACCTGGCTCAGAATCAGATTGCGTATGAAAGCGAAGAAGCACGTGACTTTGCAAATACCTTTTTCATGATGATGAACTTCTATTCGATAAAACGTTCAAATGAAATTGCCGAAAGAACAGGACAAACCTATTACGAGTTTGAAGGATCGACTTATGCAGATGGAAGCTATTTCACAAAATACGTAACAAAAGACTATTCTCCTAAGTTTGAGAATATCGCGGCACTCTTTGAGGGCATGAATGTTCCAACAAAAGAGGACTGGGCAGAGCTTGCTGAGAACGTTAAAAAGCATGGCCTATATCACAGCTATCGCCTATGTATTGCACCAACAGGTTCTATCTCGTATGTTCAATCTAGTACTGCTTCTGTTATGCCGATTATGGAGCGTATGGAAGAACGAACTTACGGAAACAGTAAAACCTACTATCCAATGCCAGGACTTGCTCCGACAAACTGGTTCTTCTATAAAGAAGCGTATGACATGGATATGTTTAAAGTAGTAGACATGATCTCAACCATTCAAGAGCACGTGGATCAAGGAATTAGCTTCACGTTATTCTTGAAGGACACGATGACTACACGTGATTTGAACCGCATTGACTTATATGCACATCACAAAGGTATCAAAACGATCTACTATGCACGAACTAAAGATACTGGACAAGAAGGATGCCTTTCTTGTGTCGTTTAAATAAATGAAAACTTCCATCAGAGAGTTGCAGAGCATCTCTCTGATGGCCCTTTAATAGGGGGATAAAAGGAGATACAAATCATGAACAGAGTATTTGACGCAGCAAACTGGTCAAAACATGAGGATGACTTTACCCAAATGTTTTATAGCCAGAATGTGAAGCAATTCTGGCTACCAGAAGAAGTAGCCTTAAACGGGGACCTTCTAACGTGGAAGTACCTTGATGATGCGGAAAAAGACGCATATATGAAGGTGCTGGCAGGATTAACATTACTAGATACAGAGCAAGGGAACACAGGTATGCCAATCATTGCTGATCATGTTGAAGGGCATCAACGTAAAGCAGTACTTAACTTCATGGCGATGATGGAGAATGCTGTTCACGCCAAGTCATACAGTAATATTTTTATGACTCTAGCTACAACCGAAAAAATTAATGAAGCCTTTGATTGGGTAACAGAAAATCGTTTCCTACAAAAGAAAGCTCAAATGATTGTTGGCTTGTACGAGGATATTAAAGAAGGAGACGACATTTCTCTATTTAAAGGAATGGTTGCTTCCGTTTACCTTGAGAGCTTCCTTTTCTACAGTGGCTTCTACTATCCACTTTATTTCTATGGTCAAGGAAAGTTGATGCAAAGCGGCGAAATTATTAACCTTATCCTACGTGATGAAGCGATCCACGGTGTATACATAGGTTTACTTGCTCAAGAAATCTACAATAAACAAACACCAGAAGTACAGCTTGAGTTACAAGCCTTTTCACTAGATCTGCTGAAGAAACTATATGAGAATGAGCTTGCCTACACAGAGGATGTCTATGATCAGGTTGGCTTATCCTATGACGTGAAGAAGTTTATTCGCTACAATGCCAACAAAGCGTTAATGAACCTAGGCTTTGACGCCTACTTTGAAGAAGAAGAAATTAATCCAATCATCTTAAATGGACTTGATACCAAAACAAAGTCTCATGATTTCTTCTCCATGAAAGGTAATGGCTATAAGAAAGCAACAGTAGAACCTGTACGAGATGACGACTTTATTTTTGAAACGCAAGAGTAGGCCTCGGCCTCTCCTGCGTTTTACCTTTGTTACAGATAGAAAGGACGTTGACTAATGGGAAAAATGGACGAACAAATTTTAGTTGCCCCACGGGAAGCTGTATTTCAATCAGAAACCCTCACTTTTCAAGGCTTAACAGGGGAACAAAAACAAACAGATTCAATCATGAAGCACATTAAAGAAACGTATAAAGAAATGCGCCGTGGTGATGCCGAAGAGGATCCGAGCTTCAAGCAGCCCATTCCATACGTAGTCATTAGACGGGGCTCTGAGGTTTTTGCTTACGAACGTTTAGCTGGTGGTGGCGAATCCCGTTTACATAATAAGCTTTCACTAGGCTTTGGCGGGCACATGAACCATATCGAAGCTGGTAGTTTTGATGACGTATTACGAATTAATACAGATCGTGAGTTAAATGAAGAATTACATTTGGCAGAAAGCGACAAAGTATCGATTCAGACAATCGGTTTAATAAATGACGACGAATCAGAAGTTGGACGAGTTCACATCGGCATCCTCTCCGTCTTAGATGTCGTTAAGCATGCGAACGTAGAAGTAAAAGAAACAGAGCAAATTCCTGGCTATTGGATGAGTCTAGAGCAATTAAAAGAGAAAGATAACTATGATCGTATGGAGACGTGGTCTCAATATGTCGTGGATTTATTAAAGGCATAAGGAATACGGAGTTAGCAAGAAACATTTAATCGTTAATAACAGCAGGAGCAGGTGCTTCGGCCATTCCAAGAGGAATGTGCAGCTAGCAAGAAAGAACGGAAATTGATCAAGAACGATTTGATCGTTAATAAGATCCCAAGTCAGTCAGCAAGAGATTGGCTTGTTTAAATAAGAAGAATGATGAGTTGAGCAAGAAGTACTGCCTGATATCAAGAAGGTTGTTGAGTGGAGCAAGATCACGAACCTGTTACCAACAAACTTATTCGAGATGGAGAAGTGGTCTCTCAATATGTTGTGGATTCATTAAATATCTACTAAAAAGATCAGTTCCCTCAATACCAAGGAACTGATCTTTTTATTTTTTATTGAGTGAGGTTACTTTTTAGGCGCTCGATATCCTGCATTTTCTGCTTCAGTTTCAGAACAGAAGTATTGAGCTACATTCTTTGTTCTCTCATAATAAGTGCTTCCGGGAACGTGGTAAATACCATTTTCGCTCCCTTTTATATCACAGCTGGCTTGTTCTTCCGTATCGCTTTGGCTTGTTTGGTCTGACTTAGTAGTCTGCTGAGCAGTTGCAGTTGCCTCTTCAAGCTCCGTTTCTTTCGTTTGAATCTCTTCTTTTAAATCTTCTTTATCACTCTCAAGTGAGGAGATTTGTTCTGATAACTCTTTCTTCTCCTCGTTTAAACTCTCATTCACATTTTTCAGTTCATCATTGTTTTTTGTAAGGACATCAATTTCTTCTTCGTTTTTAGCAACTTTGTCTTCTAGTTCCTCAATGGATTCTTGACTTATTAACTCTTCTTCAAGTTCAGTTATCTTGTTTTCTGCTTCAAGCAATTCTGATTTCAGTTGATCATTTTCTTCCTGTAAATCTGATACCTGTTTCTCCTGCTCCTGCGTTAAGGACTGTAATTCATCTAAACTCGGTCCTGCTGACACATTTGAAGCATCACCACATCCACTTAAAATTAACAGCAAACTAAACATAGCAACAATTATGTATTTCGAAATCAATTTTGGTTTAGTTGTGTTCATTTTTGTACTTCCCTCTCCTCTTATGTAAACTACAAATAAATACGAATCTATCATAATATTCGATTTATATAATTGCTACAGTTTCGACAAAAGCAGTCATTGCTCGCTATATTTACCAAGAAGAATGACACTTTGAGCAAGATGACTTAGACTGTCACCAAGAAGATTGACTAGTTTAGCAAGAATAACAGGAATATACCAAGTAGAATATCGGGTGGAGCAAGATCAGATGACTCTTACCAAGATGAATATCGGGTTAAATAAGAACCACTCCCTCTTACCAAGACGGATAACTGATTAAGTAAGAACCACTGCACCTCTCCAAGACGCATAACAAGTTAAGCAAGAAATACTGCCTCTCTCCAAGACGGATAACTGATTAAGCAAGAGCCACTCCCTCTCTCCAAGAGGAAGCTCAACCCTCTCCCTCAGCAGCAGCAAAAAAACAAGCGAAACGGCCATTCGAATTGACCGTTTCGCTTGTTTTAAATTTTAGTGAAGCGAGAACTCGTAAAGGATTCTAGATTTCTAATTCTCTGCTAATCGCTCTATTACTGCAGCCAACAATTCAGCTCTTTCTACTAGTGTATCAATCTCCAAATACTCGCCCTCATTATGTTGGTTACCGCCTTTTGGTCCTAGTCCATCAACAGTGGCGATCCCCATCGCCGAAGTGAAAGAAGCATCGGAGCCTCCACCCGTCGAGATATCGGTAATCGGTAGTCCAATCTCTTCTCCTACCGACTTAATCGTATCAAGCAGTTCAATTGTTTGGCTATTTTTCTCCATTGGGGGTCTTGTGATGCCACCTTTAAGAATAATAGATGTGCCCTCTACATCTGGAGTTGCACAGATTTCTTTTATTTTTTCAGCTAGTGGATCTGCTTGGTCCATTTTTGAGATTCGGATATCTACCTCAGCTTTGGCCGTTGGGGCAACTGTATTCACCGAGGAACCTCCACTAATCAAACCAACATTGACACTAATTCCATTTTCATGATCCGAGAGTGCATGAAGCTTAATGGTTTTATGTGAAAGCTCTTCAATCGCGCTACGACCTTTTTCAGGTTCAATGCCGGAATGTGCCGCTTGTCCTTTTACTTCTATCGAATATAGCCCTCCTCCTCTTCGTGAGGAGACCAGAGAACCGTCTACTCTTGCTTGGTTCCATAACAAGGGCGTGTTTCATTCCTTGTGCTTGTTCTTCTATAATGACTCTCCCTACTGGAGCACCAATCTCTTCGTCACTTGTGAAAAGTAGTTTAATTGACTTAAGAGCTTCACTATTTTCTTCTAGAAGAGCTTTAACTGCGTACAATGTTGTTACATGGCTTCCCTTCATATCTACAACACCAGGACCATAAGCGATTTCATCTTTTATTGAAAAAGGTCTCTTGGCTACCGTCCCTTCAGGAAATACGGTATCCATATGTAGAACAAGCAAAATGGATGGATCTACGGCATCTTTGTGCGTAACAATTAGCTGATTCCCGTATTCTTCTACCTCTCTCACTTCCGCATGCAAACCAAGATGTTCAAATTCAGTTTTCAAAATTTGCACGACTTCGTCTACACCTTTTTTGTTGTAAGAGCCACTATCTACATTTACAAGCTCTTTAAGCAATTTAAGCATCGAATCTTGCTGTTCCTCCAAATAAGCTTTCATCTAAAACACTCCAATCCTGTCTCTCTTATTATTCTACCACTAAAAAAAAGCTGTCACAAAAAGCGAGTACCATCCTTAGATGCTCACTGCTTTTGTGACAGCTTTCTTTTGTCTTATAAAAAACTCAACGTAATCTTAACCCAACCGATAATTGCTAACCATAGAGGCATACTTAGTAACGTTCCCCAGAGAACTCCTTCAAATAAGTTTCCTTCGTGCTCCATTATGCTCTCCCCCTTTTATAAGGAGTTTAGACAATTATATGCTGTCCTATTCATAAAGTATTCGCTTTCATTTGGTAGATTCCTTTATTTTTTATTTGGTTCTATTGGTTTATACAATTTTTCCGGGCGCCCCACCACTCCATAGGATACATCACTTATTGCATCGCCTCTATCAACTAAAGCTGCCAAATACCTTCTAGCTGTTGAGCGACTGACTCCAAGAGCTTCTACTATCAACTCTGTAGTGGCTTCCCCTTGATCTTGTATAAACTCTAGTATTTTCTGATACGTAATTTGATCTATTCCTTTTGCGTAAGGGATTGATTCAGGTTCTGCATGAGGTACTACGTTAAAAAGTTGATCAATAGAGTCTTGATCGAGTTTTTTCTGTTCGTTTGACCATGTAGTAACATTCAACCTGAATTGTTGATAGCGAGTCAGCATGTCCTTAAAGCGCTGAAAGATTAATGGTTTTGTCAGATAGTCAAATACACCATATCTTAGTGAATCGATAATCATATTTGCATCCTTTTCGGCACTAATCATAATCACATCTATCTGTGGATACTCAGTCTTTAATTGCGGCAGAAACTCTATCCCATTCATATCCGGTAGATAAATATCTAATATGACAAGCTGTGGCTCAAGCACTTCTAGCAATGTATCTGTTTCATGCTTTGAAGAAGCAATACCTACCACTCTAAATCCATCTACCTTCTCAACAAAGCGTTTATTAATCTCAGCAACTTTTAGATCATCTTCAATAATTAAGACATCAATGATTTGGTTTTGCTCCATTGAATTAAACTCCTTTTTAACCATTCTATTGTTCAATTGGGATTATCACCTCTATTGTCGTAACGGCCTCCGTGTTCGACCGATGATGTAGAGTTCCCTCTAACCCGTCAACCATCTCTTGAACAATACGCATCCCGTATCCATGATTCTTTTGTGTTTTTGTCGAATAGCCAGTCTCTAATAATGAATCAATGGAAAGTGCGCCTAAGCCTACTCCCCAATCCTGAACCATCATACTTAATGATTTGTCAGTGTACGTAAAAGAAATGGCGATTTTTTTTTGTTGTGCTCCTGGTTTAAGTACAGCATCCATTGCATTGTCTAACAGATTTCCCACAATGGTTAACACCGGCCGTTTTTGCTTATTATCAAGTGCAATTGGCTGTTCAGAAAGCAGGATATCACAGTCAATTCCTTTTTCCTCTGCTTGGTGCTGCTTGCCTATTAACAATGCGTGTAGCCAGCTATCTACTTGTTTATCAGTAAATGTGCTTGTTTTCTTAAACTGCGCCTGTGATTCCTCATCAATATAATCAATGGCTTCTTGATATGATTCAAGCTGCAGTAGTCCAGACAACACATATAGTTTATTGGAAAATTCATGTGTTTGCG